>CAZGOO010000024.1:0-8754 GCA_964527505.1 uncultured Oscillospiraceae bacterium
CCCATGGAGGCGGCCATGCCGACGCAGATGGTGGAAACATCGCACTTGACATACTGCATCGTGTCGTAGATGGCCATGCCCGCCGTGACGGAGCCGCCGGGGCTGTTGATGTAGAACTGGATATCCTTTTCCGGATCCTGCGCCTCGAGATAAAGCATCTGCGCGACGACAAGGCTCGCGGTGGTGTCGTTGACTTCTTCCGAAAGGAAGATGATACGGTCGTTGAGCAGACGGGAGAAAATGTCATACGAACGCTCTCCGCGGCTGGTCTGCTCCACAACATAAGGCACAAAACTCATAGCACTGCTCCTTTCCGAATCATTGTAACCAAAGAAACGGAGAATTATTCCTCTTCCTTTGCCTTCGGGGCAACGGCGACGGCGCTTTCGGTGACGAGCTTTGCCGCCTTGCGCAGGCGCAAATCGGCCTTCAGGCTCTCAAGGGCAACAAGCTCCTTGACCTTTTCCACTTCCATCTTGTAGGACTCGGCGGTCTGCTTGTATTCCTCTTCGCACTCTTCTTCCGTCACTTCGATGTTCTCGGCGTCGGCGACGGCCTCGAGCATCACGTTGGTCTTCACGGACTTGACGGCGCCTGCGCGGAGGCTGTTTTTGATAATGTTCATGTCGCCGCCCATCATCTGCGCATATGCCTCGAGGGAAGCGCCCTGCGCGCGCAGTTCATAGTCCATGCGCTCCATCTGGCGCTCGAGCTCCTCTTCGATCATGCTCTCGGGGATCTCGGCAGTCATATTTTCGGCGGCCTTTTCCAGAGCGGCGTTCTCAAAAGCGCGCTCGATGCCGCTGGCTTTCTGCTCGGTGATGCGCTTTTCCACATCCGCGCGCAGCTCGGCGAGGGTGTCGAACTCGGAAACGTCCTTGGCAAAGTCGTCGTTGATTTCGGGAACGACGGTCTGCTTCACTTCGTGCAGCTTGACCTTGAACACGACGGGGCAGCCGGCAAGCTCTTTGGCGTGATAGTTTTCGGGGAAGGTGACGTTGATGTCCTTCTCCTCGCCCGCAGTCATATCGACAACCTGCTCTTCAAAGCCGGGGATGAACGACATGGAGCCCAGACGCAGCTCATGACCCTCGGCCTTGCCGCCTTCAAAGGCGACGCCGTCCTTAAAGCCCTCAAAGTCGATGACGGCGGTGTCGCCGAGCTTCGCGGGACGGTCAACCGTGGTGATGCGGGCGACATTCTGCGCCATGCGGTCGAGCTCGTCGTCGATCTCTTCGGCCTTGACTTCGGCTGCGACCTTTTCCACTTCCAGACCCTTGTACTGACCGAGGGTCACTTCGGGGTAGAGGTCGGTGGTGATTTCGAGGGTGACGGAGTCGTCCTCTTCGATTTCCATCTTCGTGACGGAGGGGCGGCCGACGGCCTTGAAATCCTGCTTCAGGACACACTCGGTATATACTTCACCGAACATTTCTTCCACGGCGTCTTCAAAGAAAACGTGCTTGCCGTAGGTCGCTTCGATGAGCGCGCGGGGCGCCTTGCCCTTGCGGAAGCCGGGGATGAGAATGTCCTTGCGGTACTTCAGATAAGCCTTGTTGAGCGCGGGCTCAAGCTCCGCACGGGTGATCTGCACGGTCACTTTGGCGGTGGAAGTTTCTTTCTCGATCGATTTCACATTCATTTTGATTTTCCTCCTATGTCCTGCGCCCGTGGCGCACGGTTTCGACGAGTTAGCCGAATTATTCTAACAGATATTTGCGGGAAATACAAGCTATTTTTTGAAAAATGATTTATTTCAGCCGAATCGGGCGGAAATTCGTAAAGTCCGCCGCGCAGAGGCGGAAATTTGTCCCGTCGTAGACGCCCTCGACGGCAAGGCGGTGGCTTTCGCCGTGCAAATGGCCGTAGCAGCATTCTTTTACGCCGTAGCGCTTGAGAAGCGCGAGGATTTCCGGGCATTCGTAGCCGCGATAGCGCGGCGGATAATGCAAAAAGCAGAGCTTTTCGCGCTCCCCCGCCGCCTTGAGCGAGGTTTCCAAGCGGATGAGCTCCCGCTTGAATATTTTGTCGTTGTGGCTGCCCTCGGCGGCGTTTTCCTCATAGAACCAGCCGCGCGTGCCGCAAAGCGCAACATCCTCATATTCGTAGAAGTTGTTGTTCAACACATACATCTGCGAAAAGCCGTTCGCTTCGCAAAAGGCATAAAATTTCGCGGCGGTCGTCCACCAGTAGTCGTGGTTGCCCTTGAGGATGATCTTGCGCCCGGGGATGGCGGAAATAAAGGCAAAATCCTCCCGCGCGCCCTCGATATCCAGCGCCCAGCTCAAGTCGCCGAGCAAAACGGTCGTGTCCTGCGGCGTGATGACGCTCAGACCCTCGCGCAGCTTCTCCACATACCCGCGCCACGCGCCGCCAAACACCTCCATCGACTTGTCCGTCCCAAAGGACAGATGCAAATCGCCCAGCGCATAGAGCGCCATCAGCGCGTCCCTCCGAGCAGATTCGCCAGATTCGAGAAGAAAATGCGGTCAAGGAGCGCTTCGTCGTAGCCCTTGGAACGCAGGTATTCCGCAAAATCGCGGTAGCTTCCCACATGGGCAAAGCCTTTCGGCAGGGTTTCGCAGCCGTCCAAATCGCCGCCGAGGGCGACGTGCGCTTCGCCGCAGACGGTCATTGCGTGCTCCAAATGCGCGCGCATGGTGTCAAAGTCCGCGTTTTCGCCCAAAAACTCCGTGTAGAGATTCAGGCCGACCGTGCCGCCGAGCTGCGCGACGGCGCGAAGCTGCTCATCGGTCAAATTACGCGAGCAGTCGCAAAGTGCGCGGCAATTCGAGTGACTGGCCACAATGGGCTTCTGCGCGTATTCGGTAAGCCCCCAGAACGCCTTTTCCGAGAGGTGGCTCACGTCGATGAAAACGCCCGCCTCCTCCGCTGCGCGGACAAAGGCGCGGCCGCGGTCGCTCAGGCCGGTATCCGAGCCGTGCCAGCCGGCAAGAGCGTTGTCGGCGTTCCAAGTCATGGTGCACATCACGAAGCCCTCCTGCCGCAAAGCAAAGAGCCTCTGCGGGTCGCAGTCGATGAGCTCCGCGCCCTCGATGGACAAAAGCGCGGCCACTTTCCCCTGCTCGACAAGCGCCTGCGCCTGCGCGCCGTCACGGGCAAAGGCGATACGCTCGGAATAGGCCGCGACCTGCCCGCGCAGATTGCGCAGAGGGTGCTCGAAAAGGAGCTTTTGCGGCTCGCCGCCGACGTCGATGCCCGCCAGCGAGCAGAACGCGAACACCTGCGCGTAGCCGTCGAGCGCACGCGCTTTGTCGAGGTCTACATGGCACACATTGCCCGCAAGGGGCTGCTTTTGCAGCAAAAGCTCGACCGCCGTGTCGCAGTGGCCGTCAAATACACGAAGTTTCATTGGAACGCATCCTCCCAGTGCAGGATTTTCGGGTGGCGGGTCTGCATCCCCTGCGGGGCGTAGACCTCGACCACGTCAAAGCGCGGCTGCTTGTCGCCGATGTCGTTCTGCGACAGATAGAGCTGCGCGGTTTTTCGGAGTTTTTCCTGTTTTTTGTGGTCTACATACTCCATCGCGGCGGCAAAATCTCCGTTTTTTCGGAGCTTCACCTCCACAAAGACGAGGAATTGACGATTTTCGACGATGAGGTCGATCTCGCCCAAGCGGCAGCGGTAGTTCGCCGCGACCGCGCGATAGCGCTTTTTTTCCAGATATTCCTGCGCGACGCACTCGCCCCAGCGCCCGAGAAGGTCAGTCGCCATAGAATTTTTTCAAAAAGCTCTGCCGATGCGCGGGGCAGGGCCCGAATTCGCGCAGCGCGGCATAGTGCTTCTGCGTGCCGTAGCCCTTGTGGACGGCAAAGCCGTATTGCGGATAAGTTTTGTCCAGTTCCATCATGTAGTCATCGCGCGTGACTTTGGCCAAAATCGACGCGGCGGCGATGTTCGCGCTGAGGCTGTCGCCCTTGATGACGGTTTTGACGGGCAGGCCGAAATCCGTCTCGCGGTTGCCGTCGATGAGCGCCAGATCGGGGCGCAGGGTGAGCTTGTCCATCGCGCGGCGCATGGCAAGAAAGGTCGCCTGCAAAATATTGATTTCGTCGATCTCCCGCTCGGAGGCAAAGGCGATGCCATAGGCCAGCGCTTCGCGGGTGATGACCTCGAAAAGTGCGCGGCGGCGCGAATCGGAGAGCTTTTTCGAGTCGTTTAAGCCCTCGATTTCCAGATCGGGCGGCAAAATGACCGCCGCGGCGCACACGGGCCCGGCCAGTGGGCCGCGCCCCGCTTCGTCCACGCCGCACACCGTTTGAAAACCTTTGGCAAAGGCTTCGTGTTCGATGTTCCAAAGCTCGCTCATAATCAGTCCTCCGGCGTGAAGCTGAAGCGCTGATGCAGGCCGCTGATGTAGAGATTGTAGACAATCACGCCGTCGGGCGTGATGTCTTTTTCCAGCGTAAAGGTCTTGCCGATGCAGTAGTTTTGAATGACCGCGTCGGTGTCGTCCGTCTCCACATCCTCGACGGAAACATCGCGCATCTGGTTATTGCTGCATTGGTTGAAAATTTCGCGAATCATTTCGTATCTCATAGCTGCGGATCCTCCAGTGTAAATTTTCCGATTTTGCCGCTGCGGTACTCCTCAAGGAGTACCTTTGCCATGCGCTCGGCGTCGATCTCGCCCCGCGCGAGCAGAAACCCGCGCGCTTTTCCCGCGCGCAGCAGAAGCTCATAGCCCGTCTCGTCGGGCGCAGCTTCGATTTTGTATCGGGCGGCGAGCGCCTGCGGATAGCGCGCCCGGAGAAGCTCGGCAAGGCAGCAGCCGAGCGTGAGCGTGTCGAGAATGTCGTCTTTGATGGCGCCCGTGTAGGCCAAGAGCTTTCCGACCTGCTCGTCATCGAACTTCGGCCAGAGAATGCCGGGCGTATCTAAAAGCAGCAGCGACGGGTCAACCGTGACCCACTGCTTTCCGCGCGTCACGCCCGGGCGATTTTCCGCCTTGGCGCTTTTGCGGCCTGCGATGCGGTTGATAAAGGTGGACTTGCCGACGTTCGGAATGCCCACGACCATGAGCTTGATGGGCTTGTTGACATAGCCTTTTTCCGCGTAGCGCTGCAATTTTTCGGCAAGCAGTGTGCGCGCGCAGGGCGCGAAGCGGTCGAGCCCGCGACCGGACTTGCAATCGGCCGAGACGGTGAGAATGCCGCGCGCGGCGAAGGCTTTCGCCCACGCGCTTGTCGCCGAGGGGTCTGCAAGGTCGGTGCGGTTGAGAATGACCATGCGCGGCTTCGCGCCGCAAATCGCGTCGATTTCGGGGTTGCGGCTTGCGGCGGGGATGCGCGCGTCCACGATTTCGCACACGGCGTCAACGAGTTTGAGGTCTTCCTCCATTTTGCGCCGCGTTTTGGTCATGTGGCCGGGGTACCACTGAATATTCATCCTCTCATCCATCAGGAAATGCCTCCGATGCGCCCGAAATCGCGCTTTCCGCTCTCGTCTTTCCCCGGGAACACGACCAGAAGCACACGCCCGAGCACCTGATCGGTGTGGATGAGGCCGATTTCGACATAGCGGCTGTCGGCGGAGTGATTGCGGTTGTCGCCCATAACGAAGATGCAATCCTCGGCGACCGTCAGGGGGAAGGAAAGCTGCGTATAGCTCTGCATGAGCATGGTTTCGTTGATGTAAGGCTCGTCGAGCGCCTCGCCGTTGACATATACCGTCACTTCGCCCGTCACTTCGTCCTCGCGCAGGTCAACCGTCTCGCCCGCCGTGGCAATCACGCGCTTGACGATGGGCTCGCCGTCGCGGAAGCTCTCCTTGCGCGCGACGATCACATCGCCGCGCTTCGGCGCGCCCATGATGAAGTTACTTTGCAGCGCAAGGAAATCGCCGTCCTGCAAGGTCGGAATCATCGACGGCCCGTCCACGCGGACAAGGCGGACGAAGAAAACGAAAATCAACGTGATGGCCGCTAAAATATACACAAGATCGTGCAAAAGCGCATACACGTCCGCCCATTTTCCGGTCGGCTTGTACTCGTCGCTCTTTTTTCGGGAAAACAGTTTCATAGGCTCCTCCGTAAATTTCGATGCTTCTTTGTATTATACACCATCGCGCGCCGGAATGAAAGACAGAAAAGTAAAATTATTCAAAAATCCCAAAAACGCCGACCGCAACTGCGGTCGGCGCGGGGATTTATCTTCCGGCTTTCTTGTCGGCTTTTGCCTTGGCCTTGTCTGCCTTTTTCTTCTCTGCAGCTTCCTTGGCGGCGGCAGCGGCTTCGGCGCGCGCCTTTTGCGCTGCTTCCTGCGCGGAATTGTTGGTCATGACCGACCACTTCGCCAGCTCCATGCGCACGCGGTCGGCGCTCGTCTCGATGACGATGTTATCGCCCTTGACATCGACGATTTTGCCGACGATGCCGCCGATGGTGGTGATGCGGTCGCCCTCTTTCAAAGCGCTGCGCAGCGCTTCTTCTTCCTTCTTGCGCTTGCGGTCGGGGCGGATGATCATAAAGTAGAACACCGCGACCATCACGACAAGCATGATGATAAAGCTATAGTCCATGGGTGGGTTCCTCCTGAAAGTAGTGCTTCTATTATACGGGGAATCGGGCAAATATGCAAGCCCGAATTTTTCTTTTTTCAGTCCTCGGCGGGTTTTGCCAGAAGCTCGGAGTAGCGCGCGCGGAACACGGCAAATTCGCCCGCGTCCAAAGCCGCGCGAATGCGCTCGGTGAGCTTGTTATAGAAATAGAGATTGTGCATCACTGCAAGGCGCATGGCAAGCATCTCCTCGGCCTTGAACAGGTGCCGCAGATAGGCGCGGGAATAGCGGCGGCAGACGGGACAGTCGCATTCTTCGTCGAGCGGGCGCTCGTCGCGCTCGTATTTCGCATTTTTGAGGTTGCGCGTACCCGACCATGTAAAGAGCTTGGCATGGCGCGCGTTACGCGCGGGCATCACGCAGTCGAAAAAGTCCACGCCGCGCGCGACGCCCTCGATGATATTCGACGGCGTGCCGACGCCCATTAAATAGCGCGTCTTTTCTTTCGGCATATACGGCTCGACCGCCTCGATAATCTCATACATCGTTTCCGTGCTCTCGCCGACGGCAAGGCCGCCGATGGCGTAGCCGGGCAAGTCCAGCTCCGCAATCATTTGCATATGGCGGATGCGAAGGTCTGCATAGGTGCCGCCCTGATTGATGCCCCAGAGCATCTGCTGCGGGTTGACCGTATCGGGCAGGGCGTTGAGCCGCGCGTTTTCCTCCTTGCAGCGCACAAGCCAGCGGTAGGTGCGCTCGATGGACTGCTTCACATAGGCATAGGGCGCGGGATTTTCGATACACTCGTCAAAGGCCATGCAGATATCCGAGCCGAGGTTCGACTGGATCTGCATACTCTCCTCCGGCCCCATAAAAATCTTGTGGCCGTCCAAATGTGAGGCAAAAGTCACGCCCTCTTCCTTGATTTTTCGCAGGCTTGCCAGAGAAAAGACCTGAAATCCGCCGGAATCGGTGAGAATCGGGCGCTTCCATGTCATAAATTTGTGCAGGCCGCCCATCTCGCGCACCACGCGGTCGCCCGGGCGCAGGTGCAGATGGTAGGTATTCGACAATTCGACTTGGCAGCCGATGTTCTCCAGATCTTCGGCGCTCAGCGCGCCCTTGATCGCGCCCTGCGTGCCGACATTCATAAAAACGGGGGTCTGCACCGTCCCGTGCGCGCAGGTAAATACGCC
The DNA here is from genome assembly GCA_964527505.1 of uncultured Oscillospiraceae bacterium. GTDB lineage: Bacteria > Bacillota > Clostridia > Oscillospirales > Oscillospiraceae > JAZOXB01. The sequence goes on from CAZGOO010000024.1 coordinate 7,715, forward strand.
GCGTCGGGCGGCGCCTTCGGTCTTGAGAAGTTCAAACATAAACGGTTCCTTATGTAACGGTAAATTTCAGCTCGAGCGTATCTCCCCCGCCCGAAACGACGATGCGGTACTCCCCCGCTTTGACGGACGCGCCGACGCGCCAAGTCCACTGCACAAGGCCGCTTTCGTCGGCGGTCTTTGCCTCCAGCCCCGAAGCAGAGCTGGCTCCGGAGGAATAGTAAACCTTAATTTCATAGGTCACGCCCGCCTCACCGCGCACGCAAAGCTCCGCCTCGCTTCCGCGCGCCACGGTCGAAGTGAGACTTACAAGCGCTATCCTCCCCTTTGCCTCGGCTTCGGTCGGCGGGGCTTCGGAGGTGTCGGTCGGCGGGGTAGTTTCCGTCAGGGAGGAAGCGCCCGGGAGCACGGTGAGCGTGGAAACGCCGCCGAGCGAATCGATCACGCAAAACGCAGCCAAAATCACGCAAAGCGCGATTGCGACCACGGAAAACCAGTCGGGCTTCACCGCCGCTTCCCCCTTTTTTGTTATTTCAGTGCTTCAATCGCCGCACCCAGCTCCTCGCAGGAGAGGCTTTCGGCCTCACCGCGGTCAATGGCCTCGGCCACGCGCGGGTCGATGGGAAGCCGCGCCAAAACGGGCAAGCGATGTGCCTGCGCGATTTCGGCCAGATGGCTTGTCCCGAAAATTTCATGCGCTTTCCCGCAGTCGGGGCAGCGGAAATAGGCGTAGTTTTCCACAAGGCCGAGCACGGGAATCTGCATCATTTCCGCCATGCGCACGGCTTTTGCGACGATCATGCCCACAAGCTCCTGCGGAGAGGTGACGATGATGATGCCGTCGATGGGTAGGCTCTGGAACACCGTCAGAGGCACATCGCCCGTCCCGGGAGGCATATCGACGAACATATAGTCCACATCTTCCCATATGACATCCGTCCAGAACTGCTTGACTGCGCCCGCGATGATCGGGCCGCGCCACAAAACAGGGTCGGTGTCGTTATCGAGCAGGAGGTTGACGGACATAATCTGAATGCCCGAGC
>CAZGOO010000025.1:0-8727 GCA_964527505.1 uncultured Oscillospiraceae bacterium
CCGATGGCGTTTGTGATGCGGTCTACATCGTGGTTGCCCAAAAACGGCGCCATGAGCGCGTCCGCGCCGAAGCGCTCTTCCAGCGCGACGGTCATCTGCCCGTAGGTCGCGCCGCGGTCGCTTGCGCTTTCGGAGAGCGTTTTGGCCAAGAAGCCCGTATCGGTGGCGGCGGGGAAGAGGAAGAAGCTGTCGATGCCCGAGGCGTAGTAATTGCGGATGGTCGCCTCATCCGCCCAGCACTCGCCGACCATGTAGCAATCGGGCTTGAGCTTCTTCGCCTCGGTATTGAGCCACGAGAGGAACTCCACGTTCTTGCCGAGCTGGTTGGTATAGTAGCTTGTCACCGCATCGAGGCGGAAGCCGTCCACGCCCAGATCCAGCCAGAACTTCATGATATTGACAATTTCGGTGCGAACTTCCTCATTGTCAAGGTTGAGGTCGGGCATGGACGAGACGAAGCGCGACTCATAGTAGCTGCCGCGGAAGGCCGTGTAGCCGCTGCCGCCGGAGGATGTCCAGTTGTACCAGTCGCGCTTGTCCGAATCGGGATTTTCGCTCGACTCGGTGAACCACGGGTGGCGGTTGGACGTGTGGTTGATGACCAAGTCCAGAATCACCTTGATTCCCAGCTCATGCGCGCGGGCAAGGAATTCCTTGAAATCGTCCATCGTGCCGTAGGCGGGGTCGATGGCGTAGTAGTCGGTGATGTCGTACTTATGGTACGACGGCGAGGGCATAATGGGCATGAGCCAGATGCCGGTAAAGCCCAGATCGCGCACATAGTCGAGCTTCTGCGTCGCGCCCTTGAAATCGCCGATGCGGTCGCCGTCGGAGTCGCAGAACGAGTAGACGAAAATTTCATACCAGTTGCGCACATTGTCGTCCGGGATGTTTTCGACAAGGCCGCCCGAGGAGGGCTCTGTGGAATCCGTGGGCGAATTTTGCGGCGCGCAGGCGCAAAGAAGCGTCAACGCAAGCGCTAAAAAGAGGGAAAGCAGTCGTTTCATGTTTGCTCCTTGCAGTGCCTCAGCCCTTGACGGAGCCTGCGGTCAGGCCGTTGACAATGTACTTGACGAGGCAGAAATAGAGGATAACGATCGGCACGGCGATAAAGACCGAGCCGGCGGCGAAGCGGGCGAAGTGCGTCTCGGGCAGGTTGAACAGACCCACGGCGACCGTCCACGTTTCGCGCTCTTTCAGAAGCAGCTTCGGAAGCAGCACGTCGCTCCACGGCCACGCAAACTGCGTGAGCACGGTGTAGACGATCATGGGCTTGGAAAGCGGCAGGGTGATGCGGGTAAAGACCTGCAAATTGGTCGCGCCGTCGATGCGCGCGGCTTCAAAGATGCTCGCGGGGATGGAGTCGAAGTAGCCCTTTTGCACGAGGTAGCCCATCGGGGCGGTGGCGGCGTTGAGGAAGATGAGCGACTCGAGGCGGTTGATGAGCCCGAGCTGCGTCATGATGATATACACCGCCGTCATGCCCATGAAGCCCGGGAACATTCCCAGAACGAGCGTGAGCTTTTTCACACCGTTTCTGCCCTTGAAGCGGAAGCGCGACATCACATAGCCCGTCAGAAGCACGAGGAAGGTGCCGAGCAGGCAGCTTCCCGTGGCCACATAGAGGGTGTTAAAGAACCACTTTTTATAGGGGTAGAGGCCGTTGACGTCGTCGGTAAAGAGGTCGATGAAGGTCTGCGCGCTGAACTCCGACGGGAAGAAGCCCTTGAAATCGTACAGGCTGCCCGATTTCGAGAACGACGCGAGAATCAGCCACAGGCAGGGAAAGAGGAACACGGCCGAGATGACGATCAGCGCCAGATAGGTGAAAATATTGTCCGCGAAGCGGCGCGGCGTGAGCTTTCTCTTTTTCATTGGTAAGTATCCTCCTGCTTATAGGATGCCGAGCGCACATACACCGCAAGCGAGAGCGACGCGGTGATGAGGAAAATCACAAGGCTGATGGCCGCGCCGATGGAATAGTAGTTGTTATCCACCGAGAGCTTATAGAGCCAGTTGATGAGCAAGTCGGTGTCGCTGGCGAGGAAATAGTCGCCGTAGTTGGAGATGACGCCGCTGCGCAGGAAGAAGAAAATGCCGAAGTTGTTGAAATTGCCCACGAACTGGCCGATGAGCACCGGCGTGGTCGAGAAAATCACGAAAGGCATGGTGATTTTTTTGAACTGCTGGAACGGCGTCGCGCCGTCGAGCGAGGCGGCCTCGTAGAGGTCGGTGTTGATGTTCGACAAAATGCCCGTGGTCATGAGCATAATCGACGGCACGGAGATCCACGCGTTGACGAACAGGCCGATGCCGCGCGCCCACCACTTGGCCGAAGCGTCGGCGGTGAGGAAGAAAATTTTCATATGCCCCGCGTTTTCGAGCATCCAGTTGATCGGGCCCGACTGCGAGAACATAAACTTGAAGCCCAGCATCGAGATAAAGCCCGGGATGGCGTAGGCCAGAATCGGAAACGCCCGCCAGATCTTCGAGCCGTGGACGTTGCGCTTGTTCAGAAGCAGCGCAAGGCCGAGGCCGAGGAAGAAGTTGAGCGCCGTCGAGGCGACCGCCCAGAGGATGTTCCAGCCGAGGATTTTCGTAAAGGTCGAGCCGACCTTGCCGAGCTGCAAAATCTTCTGCCACGCCGAAAGCGACCAGTCGGCAAGCGCGGGGTGAACGATGTCGCCGCCGAGGTTCGTAAAGGCCAGCAAAATCATGAACACAATCGGCAGCACCGAGAAGATGCACACGCCGACCAACGGCAGCGAAAGCGCCGTCAGGTAGAACTTATCGTCCGTGGCGGTGCGCAGGGTGCGGCGGAAATTGCGCGGACGGCGCCCCTGCGCGACCTCGCGGGCGGTAAAGGCCGCGTCGCGGATGTTGGAAATCCAAATGGCAACGGTAAAGCCGATGACGAAGATGGACAGAAGTCCCAGAATCAGCATCGTCAGGGAGTTATCGCCCTCAATGCCGAGCCAGAGGTTTTCCTGCTGCGTGCCGAGGGTAAAGAAGCCGATAAAGTCCTTTGCGCCCTGCAAAACGAAGTAGTAAACCACGCCCGCAAGGTAGGCAAGGTACAAAAGCCCCTTAACGATCTGCCCGTAGCAGAGCTGGCCGAGTCCCATCACGCACATCGACAGCCGCACCTGCCACGGCGCTTCTTTCACGAAGCGCGCGAGGCGTTTGAACGGGTTCTCTTTCTTCTCTTTCATATCCGTTTTCCTCAGGCAAGGGTGTGGATGGCGTCGTAGATCTGCTGCACAAGTCGGTCAAGACCGGCCTGAATCTTCTCCTTCGTGTCGTAGAGCTCGGTTTCGCCGCGCGCGGCGCGATAGGGGTCGGTGGAAAGGTCGATGAAGAACGATTCGCAGGGCGTCCAGATCTGGCCGACTTCGGTGATGGCGGGCATGACGGTGATCTTGCCGCGGTTGAGCTTGTCAAAGAGGATGCCGACGGTCGGGTCGGTCTCGGCGACCTTGTTGGCCGCGTCCTCGCGCACGGGGGAAATGCCGCAGTATTCGTTGCGCTCGATGGCCTGCGCATAGGAAGTGGCAAATTCCACGAAAGCCAGAGAGGCGTTCGGGCACTTGGTATAGGCGGAGATGCCGTAGCCGTTCATGCCGCCCATCATGGTCATTTCCACGGTCAGTTCGTCCATATTCGTGATGGTGTCCTGCCAAGAGTCACTCGTCAAATCGCCGCTGACGGGCAGACGCGGAACCGTAATCATCTTGAGGTCTGCGGTCGCCTCTTCCTCGGTCCAGTTGCCGGTGTTGACCATGGCGCGGATGAACATCTTATAAACGTCGGGGGTGGTGACGGTGCAGAGCATCACGCCGTCGGCAAGGTACTGATAGGCCGCCGAGGCGAAGGTCTTGTCGAGCACTTCGGTATTGTCCATCTGCTCGGCCCACTGGCGAATCATCTGCGCACCCTTGACGCTTTCGCCCTTGTTAAAGCCGATGTCGGAGGCGTCGGTGCCGTCTTTGCCGAAGATATAGCCGCCGTAGGTGAAGAGGTAACCGCCCATGAAATAGGTATCGACCGTCTCGTCGAGGTAGCCGTACTGCGTGGTGCCGCCGTTATCGAGCACATCCTGCGAGTAGGCGTAGAGCGCGGTGTAGGTTTCGAAGAAGTCGGGCGTTCCGTTGCCGTTAATGTCCCAGTCGGTTTCCCAGTTATCCGGGAGGTTCGATTCAATATAGAACAGCATACCCGACTGCACGTTCAGCGGCACGCCGCAGTAGAACTTCTCGCCCTGCATCTGCACCTGATAGGCGTCCCACGCGCTTTGCGGGATTTGATCTTTGCACTCCATGGAGTTGACGGGAAGCGGCAGCAGATGCTGCTTGGTGGCGTACTTCATGAGAATGTCGTTTGCCTGATACCAGACGTCCGGGCCGTAGCCGTAGGGGCCGTCGGTGGCGAGGTCGGAATACTGGTCGGCATTCATCCGCTCGGCGGAGATGCCCTTGTCCTTATAGGCTTCGTTGAACGCGGCGATGAGCGCATCCACATAGCCCAGCTCGATGGCGGTGTCGTTTTCAAGCACCTTGACCACCGCGCCCTGCTCCAGTTCGCCCGTGAAGCGGGACATCACTTGATCATACAGAGCGGAGTTGTTTCCGTTGGTGTTGTCGGTGGGGTCCTGCTGCGGCGCGCAGGCGCACAGCGCCAGAAGCGCCACGCAGAGGATGACGGACAGAATCTTTTTCATCGTGGGTTCCTCCTTAGAATGATTGGTTTGAAAAAATCTTACTCGATTTCAATCACAAATTCGTTCGGCTCCATGCCGTCTTTCGTCTCGCGGCTTGCGTTGAGCCGCAGGGTGCAGCGCTGATTTTCGGCGGTGCGCGTGAGGGTCAGAATGCCGTCCTCCTCGCCGATGGCAAATTCGCCGCGCGCGAGCGCGGGCTCGTGCTTCAGGTGCATCAGGTGGCGCACAAGGTCGTGCGTTTCTTTGTCCCAGTGCGCTTCGTCCCAGTCGAAGCAGCGGCGGCAATCGGGGTCGTAGCCGCCCTCAAGGCCGATTTCGTCGCCGTAGTACACGCTCGGAATGCCGGGGTAGAAGAACTGCACGGCGATGGCCGCGCGGTGCTTGACCGCGTCGCCGTTTAGGCGGGTGAGGAAGCGCTCGGTGTCGTGGCTGTCAAGCAGGTTGAGCTGCTTTTCGTTCGTCGAGACGTTCGTGCGCCACAAAAGCCGCACCAGCCGGTCGCGCAGACCCGCTGCGTCGATCGTCTCAAAGGCGAGGAAATCCAGAAGCGCCTTCGTCAGGCCGTAATTCATCAGGCCGTCGTATTCGTCGCCGTTGAGGCTGCGCTCGGCGCGGTGCCAGTCCTCGCCGATGATGATGGCCTCGGGGTTGCATTTTAAGACGCGCCGGCGGAATTCGCGCAAAAAGCGATGGGAAACTTCGTCGGAAACGTCGAGCCGCCAGCAGTCGGCGTCGAAATTTTTCATCCAGTATTCCGCGACGGAGCAGCAGTAGTCGATCACTTCGTCATTGGAGGTGTCGAGCTTGGGCATATAGTGGACGGTGGCGAACATCCGATAGTTTCCCGCCTTTTCGTCGGGGTAGTCGCCGTCGATGAAGAACCAGTTGTAATATTTCGACGCGCGGCCGTTTTTCACCACGTCTTGGAAAATCGGGTTGCCGCTTGCGCAGTGGTTGAACACACCGTCGAGCATCACGCGAATGCCGCGCGCGTGCGCCTCTTCGATGAGATGTTTCAGCGCTTCGTCGCCGCCGAACATCTCATCCACATGGAAATAGTCCACGATGTCGTATTTGTGGTTGCTCGGCGCGCAGTAGACGGGGTTGAGATAGATGAGGTTCACGCCGAGATCGACCAGATAGTCGAGCTTTTCCGCCACGCCCCACAAGTCGCCCCCGCAGATGCTCTTCGGCGTCACTTCCGCGCCCCACGGGGTCGTAACCCACGGCTTTTCGCGCGCGGAGCTTGCAAAGCGCTCGGGGAAAATCTGATAGGCAACCGCCCCGCGCACCCACTCGGGCACGGGGATGATCTCGGAGGCGAACATGGAGGTATACTGGAAATAGTTGAAAAACGAGAGGTCGTAATTATACTCTTTCGTCACGCCGTCCTCGCTGAGGAAGCGCTTTTCGCCGTCCGGGGCGGTCAGTTCAAAGATATAGACAAAGCGCGTATCGGTCAAATCGACCGTCACGCCGTAATAGTCAAATTCGGAGTCGGTGAAGATGCGGCGCATCTTCGCCTGAAGGCGCACCGTCCACCAGTCGTGGCGCGCGCACTGATAGGTCAGCACGACTTCGGAAAAATCGCCCTTTGCGGTGCGCAGGCGAACATTCATCCGCTTGCCGCCGTCGATGGGGCAGGCGTCGGCCGTGCCGGGGATATGCAAAATTGCAGCCGTGTTCATAATTCCTCTTTTCTTGACAGCAGGGGAAAAAGCTGCTATCATAACGGTATGAATACTAAAAAACGATATACGATCAAGGACATCGCCGCGGCGTGCAGCGTCTCGACCGCCACGGTTTCGTATGTGCTCAATGACGTAAAAACCCAGACCATCCGCCCCGAGACGCGCAATCGCATCTTGCACTATGCCAATATGGTCGGCTATGTGACCTCCCACGGCGCGCGTGCGCTCGCGCAGAGCCGGACGAACGCCCTCGGCTTCTACGCGCCGCACACGGAAAACGGCGTTTCCGTTCTGCGCCTGCAACGCGCGCTTGTCCGCGCGGCGGAAAACGCGGGGCTTTCTCTGGTTTTGCTCACGGACGGCTGCGCGCAGCGGCGCGTGACGCAGGTGGACGCGATTCTTGCCGCAGACCTTTCCGAAGCGGAATTCCGCGCGGTCGCGGAGCAGAATTTCGTGCCCGTTTTGTACCTGCGCGGGATGATCGATGACATTCTGTTTTATTCGCTCGTGTTCGACGCCGAAGCGCTTCGCCTGCGCGCCGAGGCGCAAAGCGGGGCAAAGAGGGTCGTCTATGCCGCGCCGGAGCCGCACTGCGCGCGCTACCGCGCGTATTTGGAGCGCGTGTTTGACGCCTGCCTTACGCCGCGCGCGGCGCTTTGCGCGCCGAAATCACAGGACACGCTCTTTTTGACCGAGTCGCAGGAGCTCGCCGCCGCGCTCACGGCGCAGGGCCGCCGGTGCCTCTGCGCGGGCAGCGACGAGCTTCCGCTGAACTATGACGCGCTGGCGCAGAAAACCGTCGCCGTCGCGCTTGCCGCCGTCCGTCGCGTCGATCCGCCGGCGGAACACGACCTGCGGATCTTCTGAAAACGGCGCAAGGAGCCTGCCGCGGTGCTTATCACCGCAGCAGGCTCTTTTTTGAATTACTGCTTCTCGCAGGTAACAACGCCGGTGGCGGGATCGAGCGTGATGACATACTTGCCCGTCTCGATCATGATGTTGCCGCCCTCTTCGGTGCCGTACCAGAACTCGTTGGCAACGCGGCCGCCCGCGCCGTAGGCGATCTTAAAGGCAACCTTGCCCTCGGTCCAGTCGGCGGTGTCGGCCTCGGTCAGCTCGACCTCGAGGACATACTTGCCGTCCTTTTCGGTCATGCGGAACTTGTCGTTCGTTGCGATGGCGTCAGCCGCCCAGCCCTGATTGCCGCAGGTGCCGACCATGTAGTAGGCCGGAGTCTCGGCAACGATGGGAGCCGCCAGAACGCTCTTGCCGTCCACAATCTTCAGCTCGATGAAAATCATGTAGTGGCCTTCTTCCAGCTGGATGTTCGTACCCTCTTCGGAGGAGTACCAGTCGCCGTTGAAGTTGTTCTTCACGCCGAACTCGCCGCCGCCGGCGGGAACGTCCGCTTCGCAGTACCAGATCATCTCTTCGCCGTTGCGCTTCATCTCCTGACCCTGCCAGTCGTTGAAGGAGGCCCAGAGCAGCATCTCATAGGTCATTTCCTGCGGCTCGTCGGCATCGCCGATGCGCTCGTAGGACAGCTTGCACAGAGACAGCGTCTCCGCGTCGGTCTTGAGGGTGAGGCGATACTTGCCGTCCTCGTTGACCTTGATGTTCGCGCCGGAGTCAAAGGCGTTCTCGCCGCCGCTGAGCGCAGCGCCCTCGCCCTGATTGGCGAGCATGGAGGCGTCAACGGAAGCGGTATCGTCCCAGACATAGCCCTCGGCGATGACGGCGATTTTGAACTCGTCGCCCTTGAAGAGGTTCACTTCGATGGTGAAGGTGTTGAACTCCGTCTCGGACTTGGTCAGACGGAAGTCGTCCTGCGGCCAGACCTTGCCCCAGTTGTTTTCGGGGTAGTAGCGCAGGGAGCCGGCGATCATCCACGGACGCTCGTCAACCTTGCTCGACTGCCACGCGACAAACACGCTGGTGTCTTCGGTGATTTTCTTCTCGGTGTCGAACTTGATGAGCAGGCTCGGAGTGGCATAGAAGCCCTCGATCTGATAGCCTTCGCGGGTCAGCTCGGGCATCTCGACGGTGCTGCCGTCGGCGACCTTGACTTCTTTGAGGACGGTCACGCCGTCGGCGTCAAAGAACTTCACGGTCCATTCCTTACCGGTCGTTTCCTTCTCGGTGGGAGCCGGCTCGTTGGTGCAGGCCACGCACAGAACCAGCGCGAGCACCGTCAGAACCAGCAGAGAAACACGAATCAATTTTTTCATGGTTTTCCTCCTGAAAGACATTTCCTTTTGTGAAATATGTTCCGATTTTGCGCGAAACGGCCATGCCGGCGGCACTTAACCGATTAAGCGC
>CAZGOO010000026.1:0-8160 GCA_964527505.1 uncultured Oscillospiraceae bacterium
GAGATTGCGCTGTAACGGATAATAAAGGATGATAGAATTTGACAGGGTTTGATTTCGGCTTTCGAGCCAAATCAAACCCTGCCTTGCACTTACGAGCACGAAACCCACGGCAAAAAAACGGCATATCCCTGATAACATCAAAAAACGCGGAGTATCATTCAAAGGCTTTTAGAGCCTTTCATGATACTCCGCATGGTCGGAGTGTCGGGATTCGAACCCGAGGCCTCTTGGTCCCGAACCAAGCGCGATACCAAACTTCGCCACACCCCGATAGCACAAGTATTATACGCACTTGTGCGCGGTTTGTCAAGAGGAAAAACGACTTTTTCCAAACTTCTTTTTCGTGCGTGCGGCGCATAGCCTGTTTCGGGGGTGAGGCGCTTGAAAAAACGGTGGCTCTGCGCGCTTTTCGTTGCGCTTGCGATTGCGGCGCGGCTGATTTTTCCGCAGACGGCGGCGTTGTGCCGCGCGTGGGTCTGCGGCGGCTCGGACGAACGGGTAGGGGAGGGGCTGGAGTGCTTTTGCCGAACTTTGACGCGGGAAAAATCCGTTCGGCGCGCCGTGGAGGCGTTTTATGAAGCCGTGGAAGCCGAAAATTGAGTGTTCTGCGGCGTTTGTTGCCCTGCTGAGCTTGCAATTTTACCTCGACCCGGGCGCGCTGTTTCTGCGGTTTTTGACGGCGGCGGCCCTGCACGAGGCGGGGCATCTGTGCGTGCTGCGGGCGCTCGGCGTGCCGATTCTGCGCCTGCGGCTGTGCGTGACGGGGGCGATTTTGCAGACGCCGCTGCTCGGCTACCGCGAAGAGCTTCTTGCGGCGGCGGCCGGGCCGACGGTCAACGCGTTGTTATTTTTCGCCGCGCTGCGGGGCGATGCGCGCTTTGCGGCCGTGAATTTCGGCCTGCTTTGCTACAATCTTCTGCCTTTTTACCCGCTTGACGGCGGCAGAATTTTGCGGGCGCTCTTATCGCGGCTTCTCGGCGACCGCCTCGGCGCGTATATGGAGCGGGCGATCGGGGCAAGCTGCCTCGCGCTTCTCGGCGCGGCGGCGGTATATCTGACCTGCGTTTTGCACGCGGGGCTGTGGCCCGTGGCGATTTACGCTTGCCTGCTGCTTCGCATCGCGCAGACGAAAACATGACGCTTTGCGCGAAGACGCGGCCTTGCGGGAGGCGTTGCGTGTATTGTGTTACATAAAAATTCGGTAAATATCTATCATTTTACCGCAATTTTACGATGGAAATTTTTGGAGAAAAAGATTCCAAACTGTTAACAAACCGTGAAAAATCCGATACGTCATGCTTTACAACATAAAATATGAAAAATCGATAGTTGATTATTATTCCCATATTCAAAGAAAAATTAAACATTTTTTTGTGGATTTTTACTAAAAAGTATTGACATTTCCTACCTGCCTGTGGTATTCTAAAGTCAGCCCGCTTGAAATCGTCAAAGTAAAGTATCAGCGGATTATCGCGGATGTATCACACACCGTAGAACAACAAAAGGAGATCGAGTACATGAAGAAGTCCATCAACCGTCTGCTTTCTCTGCTACTGGTTGTCGCGCTTCTGTGCGGTATTACCCTGCCGGTATACGCACACGACGCCGGCCTTTCATGGAGCAAAGTAGACAACGGCAATGTTTCCAACCCTCTGCGCCCGTCGCAGACCGAAACCGAGGAACAGGCACCGCTCTACGCGGCGACGGACATTGTCCGCGTTGCCATTGTTCTGGAAAAGCCCTCCGCGCTTGAGGCAGGCTTCCCCGCGAAATCCGTGGCGGAAAACGCCGAGGCCATGGCCTATCGTCGCGCGCTTGAGGAAGAGCAGAAAACCGTTGCGGCGCGCATCGGCGCGGCGCTGGGCGAAAAGCTGGATGTTGTTTCCGGCCTGACGCTCATCGAAAACATGATCTCCGCGAATGTTGCCTACGGCAAGCTCGACGAGATTCGCAAGGTCGAAGGCGTTAAGAGCGTGAGCGTGGAAACGCGCTTCGAGCCCCTGAGCGCCACGCAGTCCGGCGCGGACAAGCCCAACATGGTCATTTCCGCGAGCATGACGGGCGCCTCCATCGTCTGGGAAGCCGGCTACACCGGCGCGGGCACCCGCGTGGCCATCATCGACACCGGCCTTGACACCGACCATCAGTCTTTCGACCCCGATGCGCTGAAGCACGCGCTGGAAGAGGACGCAAGACTGGCCGATATGACTTATGAAGACTATCTGAAAAAGATCAATGTGCTGACTGTGGATGAGCTTCGCGAGAAGCTGCCCGAGCTGCACGTTTCCGAGATGTATGAGGGCCTGACCGCCGAGCAGCTCTACATCAACCTCAAATCTCCGTTCGCGTTTAACTACATCGACCGCAATCTGGATGTGACCCACGACAATGACGCGCAGGGCGAGCACGGCTCTCATGTGGCCGGTATCGCCGCCGCCAACCGCTATATCAAAGACGGCGCGGCGTTCGTCTCCGCCGCCGAGACCGTTCAGATGGTCGGCAACGCCCCCGACTGCCAGATCATCACGATGAAGGTCTTCGGCACGGACGGCGGCGCTTACGCCTCGGACTATATGCTCGCCATTGAGGACGCCATCGTCCTCGGCTGCGACTCGGTCAACCTTTCGCTCGGCTCGGCCAACCCCGGCTATACCTACACCTCCACGCCGGAATACGCCGCCGTGATGGAGCGCATCACCGAGAGCGATATGGTCGTGGCCATGGCCTCCGGCAACGACGGCTACTGGGCCTCCGATGCTTCGGGCCTGCAACCCTACCTTTATATTGAGGATATCAACTTCCAGACGGCCGGCTCTCCCGGCACCTACACCAACTCCCTGTCCGTTGCCTCCGTCAATAACGACGGCACGGTCGGCGCCTCCTTGTGCGTGGGCGACCTGCGCTTCGGCTATTCCGACGGCGACGGCGGCTACAACGACCCCATGAGCAGCCTCGATGCCTCCGGCAAGGGCACGGAATATGAATATGTATTCCTTGAAACCTACGGCGAGGAAGACGACTTCGACGGCATCGACGTCAGCGGTAAAATCGTGTTCGTCTCGCGCGGCGCGATTAACTTCGCCGACAAGGCGTACAACGCCCGCTCGAACGGCGCGGTCGCGACCGTTGTGTACAACAACGAGCTTGCGATGCTGGCCATGAACCTCTCCGACTACTACTATTCCGAGCCCTGCGTCTTTATCAGCATGGCAAGAGGCCGGGCAGTGAAAGAGCTTTCTCAGAAGCAGACCGCCGAAAACGGCACGGTCTACTACACCGGTAAGATCACCGTCTCCTCCGCACTTACCGCGAACGTCGAAGGCTCCGAATTCTACACGATGAGCGCCTTCACTTCGTGGGGCATCCCGGGCGATCTGAGCATGAAGCCCGAAATCACCGCCCCCGGCGGCAACATCTGGTCGGTCAACGGCGCGACCAAAGAAACCGATCAATATGAGATGATGAGCGGCACTTCCATGGCAACGCCGCAAATCAGCGGCATCGCGGCGCTTCTCATGCAGCACATCCGCGAAACCGAGCGCTCGCAGACGGGTCTGACCGACCGCGCGCTGGCGCAGAGCCTGATGATGTCCACCGCAAAGGCCCTGAAGGACGATCAGAATCTCTACTACTCCATCTTGCAGCAGGGCTCCGGCCTTGTGGATATCGCGGCGGCAGTCGGCGCGGAGTCTTACATCCTTGTAGACGGCCAGCCCGACGGCAAGGTCAAGGCGGAGCTGGGCGACGACCCCGAACGCACCGGCACCTACACCTTTACCTTCACCCTCAACAACTTCACGAATGCTGCGCACACCTACGCCCTCTCGGCGGAGATGTTCACGCAGGGCTACTTCTATGACTATGCAAGCGAAGAATCCAATACGAAAGTGGCGTATCTCGATACGCTGACCAAATATCTTGACTTCAATGTAAAATTTGAATCCTCCGACGCAGAGCTCCTCGGCGCGAGCGAATCGCTCGACGGCTGCGACTTTAACGGCGACGGCAAGGTTGACGCGAACGACGCGCAGGCGCTTCTGGACTACGTCGTCGGCAAGACGGAAACCCTCTACGCCAAGGAGAAGGCCGACCTCTCCGGCGACGGCACGATCGGCACCTACGACGTACACCTCTTCCTTGCCCGCATGAACGGCACCACCGTGACGCTGCCCGCAAGCGGCAAGGCAACCGTCACCGTCACCCTGACCCTCACCGACGAGCAGAAAGAAGAGCTCGACGAGATCTATGTCAACGGCGCATATGTTCAGGCGTTTGTCTACGCCAAGGGCGTGGCCGATGAGGAGGGCGTCGCGGGCACCGAACACTCCATCCCCGTGCTCGGCTTCTACGGCAACTGGACCGACCCGTCGATGTACGAGATCGGCAATGCCCAGACCCTTGCAAACGGCGAGGAGATCCGCACCCCCTACACCGGCTCTACCAACAACAATACCCTCATGGGCGAATATTCCTTTGCCCCGGGTGAGACTTACACCTTCGGCGGCAACCCCCTCATCCCCGACTCCGTTTATATGCCCGAGCGCAACGCTTACAACAATGTTGTGGGAAACCGCCTCTCGAGCCTGATTTTCAACCCCATCCGCAATGCCATCGACGCGCGCCTGCGCGTGACGAACGAAACCACCGGAAAACTCCTCTTTGAGGAATACGGCGGCGCCGTCGGCGGCGCTTACAACGGCGTGTTCTTCATCTTCGAGGTCTGGTACAACGCCACGCAGGAATTCGAATTCTCCAACTGGAACCCCAGAGGGCTTTCCGAGGGCGAGACGTTCCGCGTTGATCTGGAGCTTGCGCCGGAATACTATCTCAACGAGGACGACACCGTCCGCTGGGACGAGCTCGGCAAGGGCGCAAAGATCAGCATCCCCATGACCATCGACAATACCGCCCCCGTCATTGAGGACATTTCCGTTTCCGATGACGGCAAGACCCTGACCGTCCGCGCTTCGGACAATCAGTATGTGGCCGCCGTTGCCATGTTCAATTCCAACGGCAAGCAGGTCATTTCCTCCGTCGGCTCGAAGGCCGAGGCCAAGCCCGGCGAGAGCTACGAATATACCCTCGACATCTCCGAAGCAAACGGCAGAAAATTCCTGATTCAGGTTTACGACTATGCCTACAACATCAGCACCTACGAGCTGAAGATGGAGCTCGGCACCGTCGAATCGCTGCCGGATATGATCGCCTTTGACTGCCAGTACCGCGAGTACGGCACGGGCTACTGGACGAGCTTCTCCACTTCCTCCGGCCGCTACGACCTGTCGGTCTACGCCGATTCCGACGTTCTGGTCAATGCCGCGACCATTTACAACGGCTTCGTGTTTGCCTCCACGCTCGACGGAGAACTCTATGTCATGCCGCAGGAAGATCTTCTGGATGTAACGCGCGTGTGCGATATGGGCGTCGTGCTCGACGACATGGCCTATAACCCCGCAGACAACACGATCTACGGCATCGGCGAAGATTCCCAAGGCGAGAGCGTCCTGTACTCGATCGACGCCTTGAGCGGCGCGCTGACCAAAATCGGCACCGTCGGGCTCAAAACCAACACGCTCGCCTGCGACGAAAAGGGCACGTTCTACTGCAACGAACTCGGCACCGGAAAGGTTTACTCTTTCACCCTCAAGACGATGTCCGAGCCGAGCTTCCTGACCGAATGCACCATCCTGCGCCTCGACTACTCCACATGGGAAGAAGTAGAGTCCCCGCTGGAGAGCATGGGCAATCAGGCCATGGAAATCAACCCCAACACCGGCAAACTCGTCTGGACGAGCTACACCTACGAGGTCGATTCCTACGGCTGGACGACGAGCTACGCATTCCTCTTTGAGATCGATACCGCCGAAAAGACCTTCAAGCGCTACGAAGACTTCGGCCATCAG
Organism: uncultured Oscillospiraceae bacterium; assembly: GCA_964527505.1. GTDB lineage: Bacteria > Bacillota > Clostridia > Oscillospirales > Oscillospiraceae > JAZOXB01. The sequence continues at coordinate 5,904 of CAZGOO010000026.1, forward strand.
CTCACGGGCCTGATCATCCCCGGCGAAGAGGCCGATACCTCTTGGGCAGACCCGACCGATGTTGTTTCCTCTCTCAGCCTCGCCACCGATCACATCACGCTCCTTCAGGGCAACAGCGCAAGCGTGACCGCGACGGTTCTGCCGTGGACGGTCTCCGACCGCAGCGTCACTTGGAAGAGTGAGGACGAATCCGTCGCGACCGTCAATGCAAACGGCGTCATCACCGCCGTTTCCAAGGGCGAAACCACCGTTACCGCAACCTCGAAGCTCGACCCGAGCTTCACCGCAAGCGTAAAAGTCACCGTCGAAACGCTCCCCGTCACGCTTGAGGGCATCCTCGCGGAAAACTCCACCCACAGCCGCCTCTTCCGCTGGAACGCGGAATACACCGACTGGTCGGAAGTTCTGCGTCTGGATGTGGACAATGTGCTCAGCGCCACCGCCGACGGCAAGGGAAGCGCCTATGTCACGAGCAGCGGCTACACGATGTACAAAACCGACCTGACGACGGGCGAGTCCAAGCTGGTCGCAACGCGCGAATTCGGCATCTACGACCTTGCTTACAGCCCCGTATTCTCCACCGAGGAGCAGGATAAGCTGCACATCGTCGTCGGCTCCATCTTCCTCCCGGCGAAGGATCCGGCAGACGCCGATGACGATCTGGGCTTCGACCTCTTTAACTACATCTACGACGCCACCGGCGGCACGGAGCTGATCGCCATCGCCTCGGCAGGCGCAGCCACATACGTCGATGAGGACGGCAACAATTACGAAACCGAGCTTGTGTATATCGTGGACGACAAGGGCGGCATCCTGCGCCTGTACACCTTCTTCGATGAAAATGCGAAGGATTACAGCGCATGGCTTGAGATCTATCAGTCCGACCTGCTCGAAGAGGGCTTCGCGCTGACCACCAACAACGAACACCTCAACCTCTGCTCGCTGGTCGTCGGCGAGGACGGCAATCTGTATCTTGCCAACTACACGGGAAGAAGCTCGAACATCTTCCGCCTCACCTATAACGAAGAGACGGAGCAATACGACGCCCTCTGCTTCCTCAATTCCGGCGAGGACTACTGGCCCGTTTCCCTCCTGAAAGTTTCCGCCAATTCCGAAAGCACCGAAGCAATCACCGGCACTGCCTCGGCAAAGCGCATCTCGGCGGAAAAAGTTTCCGCTTCCCATGTCAAGTCGCACGAAAAGGCGACCGCAAAGCCGACTGCGACCGAGAAAGAAACCTTCACCGTCACGCTCAAGGCGAAAGACCTGAAGGGCAACCTCGCCGATGCGACCAACGCGCTGTTTAATCTCCGCTTCGACGCGACGAAGCTGAAGCTCGAATCGGTCGAAACGAACGCAAATCTCGCCGCCTACTACGCCGCCGACGGCGAAGTGACCTTCGGCTTTGCCTCCGCATCCGCGCTGCCCGCCGAGACGGTTCTGGCAACCCTGACTTTCCGCGCGGTCGCTGCCGGCTGCGAAGCGGAAGTTGAAATCATGCAGACCGAGTGGAACGAATCCGCCACCGCGCTGCGCGAAACGCTTACCTTCGAGCTGCCCGGCTGCAAGCATGAGCACACCGAGCTGGTCGGCAAGAAAGACGCCACCTGCACCCGCGAGGGCTACACGGGCGACCTCGTCTGCTCCGACTGCGGCGAAGTGCTCGAAAAGGGCCACGCGACGGATGTCCTTGACCACGAAATGAAGGACGAAGTCGTTGCCCCGACTTGCGAAACGACAGGCTACACCGTCCACACCTGCGAACACTGCGGTTACAGCTATATCGATAGCTTCGTCCCCGCACTCGGCCACGATTTCAAGCAGACCGTCACGAAAGAACCGACCTGCACTGAAGAAGGCGAGTGGACGTTCACTTGCACGCACGAAGGCTGCGACGAGAGCTACACCATGCCCATCCCCAAGATCGACCACGAAATGACCGAAATCGTTGTCGAGCCGACTTGCGAGGGCTACGGCTACACCGTCCACAAGTGTGAGCATTGTGACTTCAGCTACATTTCCGACCTGACGCAGCCGACCGGCCATGTTCACACCGAGGTTGTCGGCAAGAAGGACGCGGATTGCAAGCACGACGGCTACACCGGCGACGTTGTCTGCTCCGATTGCGGAAAAGTCCTTGAAAAAGGCACCGTCATCCCCGCGCACTGCCCGAGCAGCGACTACAAGGACGTCAGCCGCGATGCGTGGTATCATGACGCGGTAGACTTCATGGTCGAAAACGGCATCATGCAGGGCT
>CAZGOO010000027.1:0-7973 GCA_964527505.1 uncultured Oscillospiraceae bacterium
CTCGGCTTCGACCGCCACCGCCAAATGCGCGACTATGTGCGCGATTTGAACCGGTTCTACCTCGAGCACCCGAGCCTCTGGAACAACGACTCCGACTGGGGCGGCTTTTCGTGGGTCGTGGTCGATGACTGCGACAACAGCGTTGTCTCCTTCCGCCGCATCGACCGCCGGGGCAGGGAAGTGCTTGTGGTTTGCAATTTTACCCCCGTCCGGCGCGAAAATTACAAAATGGGTCTGCCGAGGCTCGGCGGATATCTCCCCGCGCTCAACAGTGACGACGCCCGCTACGGCGGCACGGGCACGCCCCTCGAGACGGTCTGCGCCGTACGCGAGCCGATGCACGGCCTGCCCTGTTCCGGCAGCTTCACACTCCCGCCGCTCTCAAGCGTATTTTATGTGCGCGAACCGCGCAAAACAAAAGGAAAGGAAGAGGAAGTATGAGATTTCCCCAAAAGCACTGCGTCGCGATGCTTCTTGCCGGAGGGCAAGGCAGCAGACTCAAAGTTCTGACCGAAAATACCGCAAAGCCCGCCGTGCCTTTTGGCGGGAAATACCGCATTATTGACTTCCCTCTGTCAAACTGCGTCAATTCCGGCATCGACACGGTCGGAATCCTCACGCAGTATCAGCCCTTAGAGCTCAACGAGTACATCGGCAACGGCCAGCCGTGGCGCTTGAACCGCAGCCACGGCGGCGTGCAGATTTTGCCGCCGTATGCCCGCAGCAAAAAATCCGAATGGTACAAGGGCACGGCGAACGCGATTTATCAGAACATCCCCTTTATCGAGCGCTACGACCCGGACAATGTGCTCATCCTCTCGGGCGACCACATCTACAAAATGGACTATGCCGAAATGCTGCGCTACCACACGCAGAAAGATGCCGACTGCACCATCGCCGTGCGCACCGTGCCGATCGCCGAGGCGAGCCGCTTCGGCATTATGAACACGCACCCCGACGGCGCGATTTACGAATTTGAAGAAAAACCGAAAAAGCCGAAGAGCACGAACGCCTCGATGGGCATCTACATTTTCAAATGGAGCGTGCTGAAAAAATTCCTGATTGCCGACGAAGAAGACCCCGCGTCCGACAACGACTTCGGAAAAAACGTCATTCCCGCGCTGCTCGGCGCCGGGCACAGGCTCTTTGCCTACGCGTTCGACGGCTACTGGAAAGATGTGGGCACGATTGATTCGCTCTGGGAGGCCAATATGGACTTGCTCGGGGCAAAGCCGCTCTTTACACTCTACGACGACCGCGTCAAGCGCATCTACGCCCGAAACTACGCCATGCCCTCGAGCTTCGTCGCCGCCTGCTCGGAGACGGTCAACAGCCTGATTTCCGAGGGCTGCGAGATTTACGGCGCGGTGCGCCACAGCGTCATCTCCACCGGCTGCACCATCCGCGCCAATGCCCTTGTGGAGGACAGCGTGATTATGCCCAATGTTGAAATTGAAGAGGGTGCGATCATCCGCCACGCAATCATCGGGGAAAACTGCCGCATCTGCCGCGGTGCGGTCATCGGCGGCTGCTTCTGCGAAAACGAAGAGCGCAAAATCGCCGTCGTCGGGAAAGGCGGCATAATCGAGCCGAATCGCGCGGTCATGCCGGGCGAAATCGTCTGAAAGGGGGAAGCGTACAATGAAAACCATGGGCATCATCTTTGCCAATATCTACGACAGCTCCCTCGGCGAGCTGACCAACAAGCGCACCATGGCCTCGCTTCCTTACGGCGGGCGCTATCGCCAGATTGATTTTGCCCTGTCCAATATGTCCAATTCCGGCATTCGGCACATCGGCATCATCACCAAATACAATTACCAGTCCCTCATGAACCACATCGGCTCCGGGCAGGAATGGGACTTGGACATCGGCGAGGGCGGGATGCAATATTTGACCCCCTTTGCCATGGGACACAACGGCAACTATCGCGGGAAATTAGAGGCCATCAACTCCGCCATCAGCTTCCTTGCGCTGACGGATGAGGACTATGTGGTTTTGTGCGACAGCGGCGTTTTGTGCGCGCTGGATTTCCGGGAAGTCATCAAAAGCCACATCGCCTCGGGCGCGGATGTGACGGTCGTCGCGAAAGACGGCGTGTGCAACGGCGAAAAGCAGCTCGATATGGCGCTGCGCGCCGACAAAAACGGTTGCGTGACCGATATCGCCGTGGACTACTGCGCGGGGAAGGACTACCTTGCGTCCATGGGCATTTTCGTCATCGGCCGCGAGCGGCTCATGCGCGAGACGATCGAAGCCGTCGCGCACAACCGCTACCATTTCGAGCGCGATTTGGTCATGCACGGTTTCGCGGAGAAGAAAATGACGGTCAATCTCTACCGCTTCGGCGGCGTGGCGCTCTTTAACGAAAGCCCGCGCGAATTTTACCACAACAATCTTGCGCTCATCGACCCCGAGGTGCGCCACGGTTTGTTCGGAACGGGGCTGAGCGTTTATACCCGCGTGCGCGACGAAGTGCCGACGTACTACGGCGAGGGCTCCGACATTCGCGAGTGCATCGTGGCCGACGGCTGTATGCTCAACGGCCATGTAGAGCATTCTGTGCTGTTTCGCGGCGTGCAGATTCACGAGGGCGCGCGGGTGAAAAACAGCGTCATCATGCAGGGCACGCGCGTGGGCAAAAACGCGGAGCTTGAATGCGTGATTTTAGACAAGGATGTCATCGTGCGCCCGGGCGCGCGCCTGTGCGGCACGACGGAGCATCCCTTGATACTCAAACGGGGAGAAACGGTATGAAAATCGCAATGCTTGCCTCCGAGGCCGCGCCCTACGTTAAGACGGGCGGCCTCGCAGACGTGATGCAGGCCCTGCCGGCGGAGCTTGCCCGCAGGCAGGGAAATGAGGTCGCCCTCTTCCTGCCGTATTACAAAAAAATCAAGACCGACCCGCACATCGAGGCGGAATTTCTCGGCGAATTTCGGATTCACCTTGCGTGGCGCGAGAGCTATGTGGGCGTGTTCCGCAGAAAAATCGCCGCAGACGGTGTGCAGGTCTATTTTCTCGACAACGACTACTATTTCGGCGCGCGCGGCGCAATCTACGGAGAATTTGACGACGGCGAGCGCTTCGCCTACTACTGCAAAGCGGCGCTTGCGGCCTTGTATTTTCTGGATTTCAAGCCCGATATCCTGCACTGCCACGACTGGCAGGCGGCTGCCGCGATTGCCGACTACCGCGCGTTTTATGCCGAGTGGTCGCCCGAGACGAAAACGGTGTTCACCATCCACAATGTGGAGTATCAGGGCTGGGCGGATGCGGCGTTTTTCGACCACACGCTGGGCCTGCCCGAGGAATTTCGCCCCGCTTTGAGCTTCGACGGCGCGGTGAACCTGATGAAATCGGCCATCGTGCTTGCAGACACGGTCACGACCGTCTCCGAAACCTACGCCGAGGAGCTGCGCTACCCCTACTACGCGCATCGGCTGGAATATGTGCTGCGCGACGCGCGCCTTTGCGGCATCACAAACGGAATCGATACGAACCTGTTTAACCCCGCGACCGACGCCGCGCTCTTTTGCAACTACTCGGCGGAGCAGATGCTCGGCAAATGGGAAAACAAGGCCGCGCTGCGCCGCGAGCTGGGGCTGCGCGAGGATACCGACGCGCCGATTCTGGCCATGGTCACGCGCCTTGCCGGGCACAAGGGCATTGATTTGCTCTGCTACAATCTCAACCGTTTGCTTGAGCGCGAAGTGCAGCTTGTTGTGGTGGGGACGGGCGAGCGGCAGTATGAATGCGCGCTGGCCGCCTTTGCCGCGCAGCATCCGGGAAAAGTTGCCGTCTGCCTGCGTTTCGACGCGCAGCTTGCCTCGCGCATCTACGCGGGCGCGGACATCTATCTCATGCCCTCGCGCTCGGAGCCCTGCGGCCTGTCGCAGCTTATCGCGATGCACTACGGCGCCGTCCCCGTCGTTTCCGCGACGGGCGGGCTGAAAGATACCGTCCCCCCTTACGACCCGACCACGGGCGAGGGCGCGGGCTTTACCTTCCAGAGCTACAACGCCGATGATTTTTTAGACGCCATCGACCGCGCCACCGACCTGTATTACAACGACCGGGGCGCCTTTAACCGCCTTGCCCGCCGCGATATGCTGCGCGAAGTGAGCTGGGCGGAGCCCGCGCGAAAATATGAGCAGCTTTACCATTCGCTGCACAACGATTTCAATCAATCCGAGAGGAGAACCCAATGAAACAGACAGAAACGGACATTATGCAGATACTCTCCGAGCACCTTTACCGAAACTTCGGCTGCACGCCGGAAGAAGCCACGCAGCGGCAGATCTACCGCGCGCTGTGCGGCGTCGTGCGCGAACTTCTGACCGAGAAAAACAGCGCATTCCGTCAGAAAACCGCGCAGCAGGAGCAAAAAGAAGTGTATTATATGTCGATGGAGTTCCTCGTCGGCACCAGCCTGCACAACAACCTCTTTAACCTCGGCTTGGAGCGGCAGGTGCGCGAGGGCCTTGCCAAGCTCGGCGTCAAGATCGAAGACCTTTACGAAATGGAGCCGGACGCGGGCCTCGGAAACGGCGGCCTCGGGCGGCTGGCCTCGTGCTATATGGATGCCGCCACGGGTATGGGCTACAGCGTGACGGGCTGCTCGATTCGCTACGAATTCGGCATTTTCCGCCAGAAAATCGTGGACGGCTGGCAGATGGAATTTCCCGACAACTGGCTGGAAATGGGCGATGTGTGGCTGCGCACGCGCGAAGACGACGCCGTGGAAGTGCGCTTCGGCGGCGAGCTGCGCGAATGGATGGACAACGGCAAATTCAAAGTCGCGCAGGTGGGCTATCAGTCGGTGGTCGCCGTGCCGCACGATATGTTTATCTCCGGCTACGACTCCGACGCGGTCAACCGCCTCGTTCTTTGGAGCGCGAAACTGCCGCAGAGTTTCGACATGGCGGCCTTCTCCCGCGGCGACTATGTGCGCGCGCTCGAGCAGAACGCAATGGCAGAGACGATTTCCAAGGTGCTCTACCCCGCCGATGACCACATTCAGGGCAAGCGCCTGCGCCTGCGCCAGCAGTATCTGCTCGTTTCGGCCTCGCTTCAGGCGATTTTGCGCAAGCATTTCAAAAAATATCGCACCTTCGACAATCTTCCCGACAAGGTCGCCATCCACATTAACGACACGCACCCGGCTTTGTGCGTGCCGGAACTGATGCGGCTTTTGATTGACGAATATGACTACGGCTGGGACGCCGCGTGGGACATTACCTGCCGCACCCTCTCTTACACGAACCACACCGTTATGTCCGAGGCGCTCGAGCGCTGGAATGTAGACCTCTTCCGCGAGCTTTTGCCGCGCATTTACTCCGTCTGCTGCGAGATCAACCGCCGCCTGATTGAAGCGCTTTGCCGCGTCTATCCGAACGACTGGGGCAAAATCAACTATATGGCCGTTATCGCGGATAACGAGGTGCGCATGGCAAACCTCTGCCTTGCCGCCTGCCACTGCGTCAACGGCGTTTCCAAGCTGCATACGCAGATTCTGCGCGACGGCATTTTCCGCGACTACTGCAACCTCACGCCCGAGCGCTTTACGAACGTGACCAACGGCATTGCCTACCGCCGCTGGCTGTGCCAGTCGAACCCGCTTCTGACCGACTATTTAAGCGAGCTTATCGGGCGGGACTTCCTGCGCGATGCGCGCGCGCTCGAAGCGCTTTTGCGGTATCAAGACGATTCTTCCGTCCGCGCCCGCCTGAAAGACATCAAGCGCGCCAACAAGCAGCGCCTTGCCGCGCTCATTGCCGACCGCAACGGCGTGCGCGTAGACCCCGATTCGATTTTCGATATTCAAATCAAGCGCCTGCATGAATACAAGCGCCAGCTTCTGAACATTCTGCACGTTCTGAGCCTCTACAATCAAATCAAGGCAAATCCGAACGCGCACTACACCCCGCGCACCTTCATCTTCGCGGCCAAGGCTTCGGCGGGCTATATCCGCGCGAAGCAGACCATCAGCCTCATTTCCGCAGTCTCCAAGCTCGTCAACTCCGACCCGCAGGTGCGCGATAAGCTCAAGGTCGTCTTTATCGAGGACTATAAAGTCTCGCTTGCCGAGATCATCATCCCCGCCGCCGACATCTCCGAGCAGATTTCCGTCGCGGGCAAGGAAGCCTCCGGCACGGGCAACATGAAGCTGATGATCAACGGCGCCGTGACCCTCGGCACGCTCGACGGCGCGAATGTGGAAATTCACGAAGAAGTCGGCGACGAAAACATCTTCCTCTTCGGCCTCAAGGCGCATGAAGTCGAAGCGCTGCGCAAAGAGGGCTACGACCCGAAGAAATTCCTCACGCCGGAGTTGCAGGAAGTGCTCAAAATGCTCACATCGGGCGTGCTCGGCCAGCGCTACGACGATCTGGTCGATTCGCTCTTGACCGACCGCTTCGGCGAGGCGGACGCCTATATGACCGTCGCGGACTTTGCCGACTACGCGCGCATCCACCGCGTTGTGTGCGAAACCTACGAAAAGCCCGAAATTTTCGGGAAAATGTCCTTGGTAAACATCGCCAAAGCGGGCATTTTCTCCTCCGACCGCGCCGTTGAAGAATACGCCGAGCGGATTTGGGAGCTGAAACGATGAGAATTTTATTTGACAGTCTGGATTTGGCCGATAAGTCCCCGTTCGGCACGCTGCGCGCGGGCGAAACCTGCCGCATCCGCATCCGCGTGCCGAAAGAGGTCGAGGCGGTCGGTGTGCGCCTGATTTTGGAGGACTGCGAAGAGCGCGTCTGCGCGGAATACGAGATGAAGCTCTGCGGCGAAGCGGGCGGCTACGGCGTGTGGCAGACGGAATTTTCCCGCAGCGAGCCCGCGCTGCACTACTACCGCTTTTTCGTTGAAAAGCGCGAAGGCGGCTTCCGCCTGTTTCGGCAGGGACGGGGGACGAACATGGAGGCGGGGGAGAAATGGCAGCTCAGCGTCATTCCCGCCGACTTCACCACGCCCGAATTTGCCGCGGGCGCGGTGATGTATCAAATTTTTCCCGACCGCTTCTGCAAAGACGGCGAGTGCGACCTTTCGGAAAAGCTCAAGCCCTACCGTCTGCACGCGCACTGGGGCGAGGAGCCGGAATTTACGCCCGATGAGAGCGGCAACTGGTGCAACGACTTTTTCGGCGGGAACCTAAACGGCATTCGCAAAAAACTGCCGTATCTGCGTGAGCTCGGGGTGAAAGTGCTCTATCTGAACCCGATTTTCATGGCCTATTCCAACCACCGCTACGACACGGCCGACTACAAGCGCATCGACCCCATGCTCGGAACCGAAGAGGACTTCGCCGCGCTCTGCCGCGAGGCGCATGAGCTTAAAATGCGCGTGATTCTCGACGGCGTTTTTTCCCACACGGGCAGCAACAGCGTCTATTTTGACGCAAACGGCGTGTTCGGCCACGGCGCGGTGTCCGACCCCGCTTCACCCTATCGCGCGTGGTACCGCTTCCGCAGCTACCCCGACGACTACGAAGCGTGGTGGAATATGCCCACGCTTCCGAATGTGGAAGAGCTGACCGAAAGCTACATGGACTATATCATCGACTCCGAGGATTCGGTGCTTGCCCACTGGCTGCGCCTCGGTGCGGACGGCTTCCGCCTTGATGTGGTCGATGAGCTTCCCGATGAATTTGTCCTGCGCCTCAAGCGCCGCCTGCGCGCGCTCAAGCCGGACGGGCTGCTCATCGGCGAAGTCTGGGAGGACGCGTCGAACAAGCGCACTTATGGCGTTTCGCGGCGCTATTTCGTAGACGGCGAGCTCGACGCGCCGATGAATTACCCGTGGCGCGATGCAATTATCAAGTTTGTCTGCGCGGAGATCGGCGCGGAGGAATTTTCCGAGCGGGTCATGCGTCTGGCGGAAAATTATCCGCCGCAGGTGCTGCGCTGCGCGATGAATCTGCTCGGCTCGCACGACACCATGCGCATTTTAACGCGCCTCGGCGACCC
>CAZGOO010000028.1:0-3415 GCA_964527505.1 uncultured Oscillospiraceae bacterium
AAAAGCCGTGTATCTTTTGATACACGGCTTTTTATGCCCGTTTTCGGGTGAGAAGCAGTGCGATGCCGATGGCAAGTACGCCGCCGGAGAGCTTCGCCACGAGTACGGGCAGAAGCATGGTCGCGTCGAAACCCGCCGTGAACGCCAGATGGTCGCCCAGCGCGAACGCCGCGCAGACGGCAAAGGCAACGTTGACCACCTTTCCGCGCGCGTCCATGTCCTTGAGCGTTTCGAGCATCGCCACGGCGTTTGCAAGGCTCGCCACAAGCCCCGCCGCCGACACGGCGTTCACGCCCAAAAACCCGCCGAGTTTTGCCAAGGGCTTTTGCAGCAGCTTTGTCAGGACGAACAGCAGCGGGAACGCGCCCGCAAGCAGAAGCCCGATCTCCGCAACGACCGAAAAACCCTCATGCAGGGGCGCAAGGCCGGGGATAAGCGCCACGCCCGTCAATTCCTCAAACGCGCCCGCCGCGAGGCCGAGCGTGATGAGCGCCACGACGCCCCGCCCGAACCACAAAAATCCCGTCGTCATCGCTTTTTCAAATCGCCACAGCCCGAGCGCTAAAAGCAGCGCGAAAAGCGCGATGGGAAGAAGATTTTTCAGAAGCATTCCGAGGGGAAACCCCGCCGTCAGGCCGCCGAAGAGCGCGCCGAACGGAATGGCGAGCATTCCGGCAAGAAGTCCCCGCGCCAGCGCGGGGCGGTCGGCTTCTTTGACGATGCCAAGCGCCACGGGAAGCGTGAAAACGAGGGTCGCTCCGAGCATCGAGCCGACGATGAGCCCGCCGAACTGCGCGGCCTGTGCGCTTCCGGCCAGCTCGGCGGCAAGCGCCGCGCCGCCCATGTCGCACGCGAGCACGGAGCCTGCGAACATCGCCGCATCCGCGCCCAAAAAAGCGTAGACGGGCACGAGCACCGGCCGCAAAACGTTCGCCAGAACGGGCGCGAGGCACATCATCCCCAGCATCGAGAGGCACAAGGTGCCGATGCACAAAATGCCCTCTTCAAAGCGCTTTCCGAGGCCGAAGCGATTTGAGAGCACGCGGTCGAGCGCGCCGAGCAGCAAAAATGCCGCCATGAGCCAAAAAATTGCCTTATCCATTGCCCGCTCCGTCCAAAATGCCCACGATGGCCGCGTCGGTCGGCGCATCGGGCTGCGAAAGGCGCGCCGCCGCGCCGAAGGCGAGAAGAACCGTGTCGCCCGTGCCCGCGCCGACGAGGTCGGAGGCGATGTGCTCGCTTCCCTCGCACCGAACGCGCAGAAGAATGCTCCCCGTCAGCGCGGGGCATTTTTTCGTTGCCCACACCGCGCCCGTTACCGTGCCGAGTTTCATAGCCTGTCCTCCTTAAAATCGCCCGCGCTGCGCGCCGTAAAGGGGCGCACGCCCGATTGCCACATAAGCCGCTCCGCGGCAAGCAGCCGCGCATAAAATCCGCGCTCTGCCGAGCGGGCGAAGCGGCGATAGCTTAGCCCCGCGCGAAAAAGATACACGGGCTTGCCCGCAAGCAGCGCCGCGCAGACCGCCTCGCTCGGAAAATGCAGAAGCTCCGCTGCGTCCATCGAGCCGATGAGCACCGCTTCGTGCGCGCCCTCGCGCACAAGCTGCCAGCCGTAACACTCCGGCGGCGGCTGCCCGAGAAGCAGCGCGCGCCTCATGAATTTGCCCTGCGGCAGATCATTTCCACATAGATGGCGCTCGAGAGGCGATTGAGCGCTAAAATCACATCCTGCCGCGTTTCGTCATTGCCAAAGGCGTGGCAGGCGGCGAGCTCCGCTTCGCGCACCCGCGCGCGCAGAAGATTCAGGCGCAAAAGGGCGTCGCCGTCGGTGTGAGCGGGCATGAAATGCGCCTGATTGTAAAATTTCGCGGGGTCGTGGCTGCGCTCGCGCGCGGCTTCTTCGCTTAGACCTGCGATATTCATCTTCGGCACGGGCTCGCCGAGCACCTCCGCGCGCAGAAGCCTGCGGAGAAATTCGAGCACTTGTGCGAGAAACTCAACGAGTGCTGCGTCCTGCGTCTGGCATTGGTCGAGCAGGATTTGCGCCTCCAAGGTGTCGATTTTTCCGCGAAAGGCGATGCGCGGGTCGGTTTTCTCCACAAGGACGTTGCCGCTTAAATGCGTCATGCGCTCGGGCTTGTGCGCAAGTACGGCGCCTTGCTCCGTGCGGTATTCTTTGGGCTTCGCCTCCGATTTCGGCAGAATCGGCACGCCCTCGGCGCGCAGAAAATCCCGCGCCGAGGGGGTCAGACGGTCGTCCTCGCCGAGATAAAACACGCGCTTTCCCTCGCGCACGCGCAGATTTTCGCGCGCCGCGCGCTCCGTATAGAGCATCAGCTCTGCGCCTGCTCGCGCCCGCGCGGTAAGATAGCGTCCACTTCCGCGTGCGGGCGGGGAATGACATGGACGGATACCAATTCGCCGATTTTCTCCGCCGCCGACGCGCCCGCATCCGTCGCGGCCTTGACCGCGCCCACGTCGCCGCGCACCATCACGGTCACGAGCCCGCCGCCGATCTGCTCCTTGCCGACGAACTGCACATTTGCCGATTTTACCATCGCGTCGGCCGCTTCGATGGCGGCGACCAGACCGCGCGTTTCGACCATGCCGAGAGAGTTTGTGTTGCTTGTCATGTTAAATTCCTCCGTTTAGCGTAATTTTTTGAGAATTTCCTCCGTCAGGGCGTCGATGAGCGCCGCGTCAATCTTCGGCGCGGGGGGATTTTCCCGCGCGCCCCACGCAACGCGCCGCAAATTTACAAGCTGCATGGGGCCTACATTGTCGGAAGTGGAGCTGCCGCCGATTGCGCCGCAGCCGAGGGTCAAAGCGGGAAAAAGCGGCGTCGTCATGCCGATGCCGCCGAGCGCGGCGGGCGTGTTGACCAAAAATCGCGAGACGGGCACTTGCTCTGCAAAGCGCGAAATGACCGCTTCGTCCCGCGCGTGCATGGCAAAGGTGTGCCCCGCGCCCTCGCCGCGCAGCACTTCGCACACGCGCGCAAGAATTTTGTCCTCATTTTCCTCCGTGAAAAAAGCCAGAACGGGGCAAAGCTTCTCGCGCGAATAGGGGCGGGCGGGGCCGGCCTGCGTTTCGTGCGCCAAAAGGACTTTCGCCTCGCGCGGAACGCCGGAAAGCCCCGCAAGCTGCGCGATGGCATAGGCGGTCTTGCCCACGCACTGCGGGTTCATCGACCCGTCCGCGCGCAGCAAAATCGCGCCCACCGCCGCCGCTTCCCGCTCGGAGAGGAAATACGCCCCCTGCCGCAAAAATTCCGCTTTGACGTTCTCCGCGCAGCAGCGCTCGACGATGACGCTCTGCTCCGAGGCGCAGACGGTGCCGTTGTCAAAGGTTTTCGAGCGCAGAATGTCGGAAACCGCCTTGGGAATGTCCGCCGAGCGGTGGATATAGGCCGGGC
>CAZGOO010000028.1:3515-5432 GCA_964527505.1 uncultured Oscillospiraceae bacterium
GCGGTGGATATAGGCCGGGCCGTTGCCCGCGCCCACGCCGATGGCGGGCTTGCCCGAGGAATACGCCGCCTTGACCATCGCGCCGCCGCCCGTGGCCAGAATCAGGCGCGTGTGGCGGTGACGGAAAAGCTCCTGCACCGCGTCCAAAGTCGGCAGGGACAGGCAGCTAATTGCCCCGCGCGGGCAGCCCGCGGCCTCTGCGGCTTCGGCGGCAATCTGCGCGGCCTTGCGCGTGCAGTTGACCGCGCCGGGGTGCGGCGAAAAGACGATGGCGCAGCCCGCTTTCAGGGCGATGAGGCTTTTGTAAAGCACGGTCGAGGTCGGATTCGTGGAGGGAACAATGCCCACGACTACGCCCACCGGCACGCCGATTTCCCACAGATTTGCCTCTTTTTTGAGAAGTCCGACGGTTTTCATGCTGCGAATCGACTCGAAAACGCGCCGCGTGGCGAAGCGGTTTTTCTCGGCCTTGTCGGCGGCGTTTCCGAAGCCCGTCTCCTCGGCCGCCATCCGGCCAAGCGCTTCGGCGTTCTGCGCGCCCGCCTCGCTGACGGCGGCAACGATGCCGTCCAATTTTTCCTGCGAAAAGCCGCCGAGCGCTTCAAATGCGCGCTGCGCCCGCTCGGCAAGCTCCCGCGCCTCTTGGCGCGATTGTAAGTCACGGTCCATAAATTCCTCCGTTTTCGAGGGGATTTTGCGCGATTTCCCACACTGTCGCTTCAAACGCGTCGCAGGCGGCGCGGCAGGCCGATTGCGTACCCGTCAGCAGCCCGCCGCAGAAGTTTGTCTCCGTCGGCGGCTCAAAAAACCGCGCAAGGCGCACGTCTGCGGCCTTGAGCGCCGCGTCGAGCGCGCAAAGAGCCGCCACGGGCGGGGCGATGAGATAGGCCAAAGCGCCGCCTGCGTCGATTTTCGCCATGCGCGAAAGGAAGCTCCCGCAGGAAGAAACGCAGTGCGAAAGGTAGAGAATGTCGCCTTTTTCGTTTGCCTTGCGGAAGCTCACGCCGCCGCGAAGCATTTGCAGCGCGCCCGCCATACCGCTTTGCACCTCGGCGGGGGTGTCTGCGGCAAGCACGCCCACGACCTCGCCGGAGATGGCCGAGCTTGCGTGCGCCGCGCCCGCATATAAGCTGCGCGCAAGGCAAACTTCCGCATTCGCGCGCTTCGTCGCTTCATCGAGCGCGATAAAGGTCGCGTCATCCGAATCGCTCGAAATCAGTCCCACGCAGCGCGCAGCGCCTTGAAGCCCTAAGGCGGCGCAAAGTTCGTCGCTCACGGCCGAAAGATAGCGCACGGACAAAATGCGCACGCCGATAGATTCGCCTCTCATGCGCCCTCCCCGCGCGCCACGCCGGACGCGCGCTTTTTGAGAATATCGGCAATGAGCGCGGCGATGTGCGCGCCCGCTTCCACCGCGCCGACGCCTTGGCGGTGGATGTTCGAGACGACCGTGCGCGCCGATTCGGCGATGCCGCGATGCGGCTTATAGGTCAGATAGGCCGACATCGATTCGTTCGTCACCAGCCCCGGCCGCTCGCCGACGAGCAGGCAGACAAGCTCGCAGCCCGTCAAATCGCCGATGTGGTCGCCCGCGCCCACGCGGCAAAAGCGGATAAAGGGGATTTTGCCGACGGAAATGCCGAAGCCTTTCAAGCCCTCGCAGACAGCCGCTACGCAGTCGGGCGCGTTGGCCTCGATGGCCGCCGAGGACAGCCCGTCGCCCACGGCCAGAACGACTTTCTGCCCCGCGCAGATTTCCGAGAGGATTTTCGCGTTGGCTTCGTCAAACTTTCTGCCGAGGTCGGGGCGGGTGAGATATTCGTCTTTGTCGCGGCACTCGGTCGCAACGGGCACCCAGCCCTGCTCCTTGGCAAAATTTTCGCGCACAAGGGAAAAAACACTGTCCTGCGCGGCGGC
>CAZGOO010000028.1:5532-7942 GCA_964527505.1 uncultured Oscillospiraceae bacterium
ATGAAGCCCATTCGTTCCAGCCACTTCTGAAAGGGCGCGATGGCCGTCAAGCCCAGAAGCTCGCGCAGCGCCAGCGTATCGCGAAAGCCCGTGGTCTGGTAGTTGAGCATCACGTCGTCGCCGTGCGGAATGCCCATAAAGTAGTTGCAGCCCGCCGCCGCGAGCAGAACGGCGAGGTTTTCAATGTCGTTCTGGTCGGCTTTCATGTGGTTCGTGTAGCACGCGTCGCAGCCCATCGGCACGCCCGAGAGCTTGCCCATGAAATGGTCTTCCAGCCCCGCGCGCTGCACCTGCCGCGCGTCGTAGAGATACTCCGGGCCGATGAAGCCGACGACGGTGTTGACCAGAAACGGCGCAAAATGCCGCGCAAAGCCGTAGCAGCGGGCCTCCATCGTTACCTGATCGGCGCCGTGGTGCGCGTCGCTCGAGAGCTCCGAGCCCTGACCCGTCTCAAAATACATCACGTTCGGCCCCGTGGCCGTGCCGCGCGTGCGGGCAAGCGCCTGCGCGTCTTTGAGGGTCGCGGCGGAAAAACCGAAGGCTTCGTTGCCCTTTTGCGAGCCTGCGATGGACTGAAACACAAGGTCGGCCGGAGCGCCCTGCTCCAAGGCGCGCATCTGCGTCGTCACATGGGCAAGAACGCAGGTCTGCGTGGGGATTTCAAAGCGCTGCTTGATCTCTTCAAAGCGCCTGAGAATGCGCGCGGTCTGCTCGGCGCTCTCACCCGCGGGATTCAGACCCAGAACCGCGTCGCCCGCGCCGAAGCTCAGACCTTCGCACAGGGAGGCGAGAATGCCGTCGGCATCGTCCGTCGGGTGGTTCGGCTGCAAGCGGCACGAAAGCGTGCCTTCAAGGCCGATGGTCGTGTTGCAGTGGGCGGTGACGCGCATTTTTTTCGCCGCGTAGATTAAATCGAGGTTGCCCATGAGCTTGCACACGCCCGCGATGACCTCGCTCGTTAAGCCCCGCGAGAGGCGCGCAAGCGCCGCCGAATCGCTTTTTTCGCTTAAAATCCGATGCCGAAGCTCCGCAAGGGTGAGATTTTGCACTTCGGCGTAGACGGTTTCGTTTAAGTCGTCCTGAATGATGCGCGTGACCTCGTCCTGTTCATAGGGCACGACGGGGTTTTCCCGCAGATCGCGCACCGTGAGATTTGCCAGAACGACCTTGGCCGCCACGCGCTCCTGCGCGCTTTCGGCGGCGATTCCCGCGAGCCTGTCGCCGGATTTTTCCTCGTTCGCCTTGGCCAAAACGTCTTTCACGTCGCGAAAGGCGTAGGTTTTTCCGAAAAGTACGGTTTTCAGCGTCATAAAGACACTCCTTATTGAAATAGGATGGTTTTCACCGTCACGGGAAGCGCCGCGTCCTGCGCGACGGGGCGGCCGATGTCAAGATAAGAGCCATCGGGGACACAAAGCCCGTCGAGGCACAAAACGGGGCGCCCGAGGCGCGCGCAAAGCGCCTGCCCGAGCGCTTTGGCGATGTCCTCATGCAGAAGAACGACGGGCGCCGGCACCTCGCGCAGCGCTTCGGAAAGATTGTCGGCAAGTTCGCTCAGCGCCGCATAAGAGGGATTTTTCGGCCCGTGCAGAAAAAACGCGGGAGCTTCGCCCGAAAAAAGCGCCAGTTTTTCGCGCGCTTCTTTGCGCAATTCTTCGCCCGACTGTGCGTGCAGGCACGCGACGGGCAAATTTTTGATGGGAAGCAGGGAAGACGCCGCGCAGACGGTGCTTCCCGAGAGCGTGAGCGAATGGCAGCCCGCGCCGATAACGGTCGCGCGAAGCGTCTGCGCGCCGAGCCGCCACTGCCCCGCGCACAGGCGGCTTTTGCGAATCGCTCGACCCAAAAGGACGCCGAGATCGCCATAGGCAAAGGGCGCACGCTCGGTATCCTCCATCAAATCGGCCACGCCGCCGGAAAATTGC
This sequence comes from uncultured Oscillospiraceae bacterium, assembly GCA_964527505.1. Lineage (GTDB taxonomy): Bacteria > Bacillota > Clostridia > Oscillospirales > Oscillospiraceae > JAZOXB01. The sequence continues at coordinate 7,458 of CAZGOO010000028.1, forward strand.
AGCAGCGGCGCGCCGGAGATTTCGGGCAATTTGTCCGTGATAAAATGCGCAAGGCGCGCGCTTTTTTCGCGCAGTCCGACCGCTTCTTCCAAAATTTCGACCAGCAGACGGACGGTCGGCGCAAGCGCCTCGGGGCGCAGCCGCTCCCCGACGGAAAAGGAGACAAAAGGACGCAAAACGGGCGAAACGGCGCGCAGCGTCCCGTCAAAATCAAGCGTCATGAGCCGCCCGCCGACATTGACGCAGCCCGTCGAGCGCAGTTCGCCGCGCTCGAAGAGGGCGAAATTGCTTGTCCCGCCGCCGATGTCGATGTTTAGAACCGCGCGGTTTTCCCGCTCGGAGAGCGCCTGCGCGCCCGCGCCCTTTCCCGCCAGAACGCTTTCCAGCGCAGGCCCCGCGACGGCCGCCACGAAATCTCCCGCAAAGTTCGACAGGGCGTCGAGCACCTGCCGCGCGTTTTCCCGCCGCGCCGTCTCGCCCGTGAG
>CAZGOO010000029.1:0-7859 GCA_964527505.1 uncultured Oscillospiraceae bacterium
CGGCGCGCTTCCTGCGTGCCGCGGCCTGCGCCCGCGTGCGGATTATACAAAACCGTGTAGCTCATGGGTATCTCTCTCTTTTTGTGTTTTTTCTCATTATACCGCGCCCCTGCGGCCTCGGCAACTGGCAAATCGCCCGATTTGCGCAAAACGGATTGACATTCCCGCGCAAACGCGCTACAATCAGAAAAACAGTTTCGGAGGGATTTTTTATGGACAAACGCGCGCTTCGCGCCCAAATTTCCGCGCAGAAAAAGGCGCTTTCGCCGCAGCAGATCGAGCGCGCTTCCGCGCTTTTGTCGGAGCAGCTCTGTGCGCATCCGCTCTACCGCGCGGCAAAGTCGCTCTACGGCTACGTCAGCTACAATCAGGAGGTGCGAACGCTTCCCATCCTCGCCCGCGCCCTTGCCGACGGCAAGCGCGTGGCTGTGCCGAAGGTCTACGGCGAAACGATGAAATTCCTGTGGCTCGACGATTTGTCGCAGCTTGCGCCCGGCGCTTACAACATCCCCGAGCCCGTGTTCGACGAACCGGAGGCGGACGACAAGGACGCGCTTGTTTTAATGCCCGGGCTGGCTTTCGACCCGCAGGGACACCGATTGGGCTACGGCGGCGGCTTTTACGACCGCTTTTTGCAGCTCGAGCCGCACCCGACGATCGCTTTGTGCTACGATTTTCAGCTTTTGAGCGAGTTACAAACCGAGGCGCACGACATCCCCGTTGATGCGGTACTCTCCGCGCCCGTGTAAAAAATGCAACCTGCCCGCCGAATGCTCGGCGGGCAGATGATTTTTTCAGGTTTTTTTCACGAAGCGCTCGCCGCATTTCGGGCAGCGGATGCTGATTTTCCCGCGCTTTCTCGGCACGCGGACGGTCTGCTTGCAGCTCGGGCAGCGGAAATAGCGGTTTTTGCGGTCGCGAATGCGCAGCCACAGGCGCTGCAAGCGCGCGTTTTCCCGCCGACGGGCGGCGATGTTGCGCGAAAAGCTGCGGAACATACTCAGACTCAGAAGCGCCATCGTCAAAAGCCACAAAAGGCCGTAGATCAGGCCCGTGTAGAGGCGACTTTCCAGAAAGAACTGCGCCAGCAGGTTATTGAGCAGGCTGAAGAAAATTGCCAGCGCCAGAAGCAGAATATTCAGCGCGTCCGTTCCGTAGCGTCCCGCGAAAAAGCGGCGGACGGAGGCGCCGATGCGTTTGAACATAGTTATCACCCGCATATATTATAAAATGCTTCGCGGAATAATCAAGCCGCCCGCGGCAGAGTTCATAAAAAATTTACCCTTTCCTACTTTTTTCGCGGTATACGATTTAAGCATTGTGCTTTTGCGGAAGATTTGCTATAATGGAAGAAGAAATGAAATGATATGGGATGTGTAGCCGATTTGAAGTACGGAATCTGGAATATTGCCCTGCCCGATGAGGCGCGGGTGCAGTCGTTATGCCGGGCGGGCTTTTCGCCCCTGACCGCCCGCGCGCTCGGCGGGCGCGGCCTTGACGCGGCGCAGGCAAAGGCGCTTCTTTCCGCCGATGCGCCGTTTTTCGACCCCTTTCTTATGCGCGATATGGACCGCGCGGTCGCGACACTGCGCGACGCGATGCAAAAAGGCGAAAAAATCGCCGTGTTCGGCGACTACGATGTGGACGGCATCACCGCCACTTGCCTGCTCGTGGACTATCTGCGCGCGCGCGGCGCGGATGTGACCTTTCACATTCCCGGAAGGCTCGAAGAGGGCTACGGGCTCAATGAAGGCGCGGTGCGCGCACTGGCGGCGCAGGGCGTGAAGCTCGTCGTTACGGTCGATTGCGGCATCACCGCCGCAAAAGAGGCCGCGCTTTGCCACGCGCTCGGAATGCGGCTGGTCATCACCGACCACCACGAATGCAAAGAAGAACTGCCCGAGGCCGAGGCGGTGGTAGACCCGCACCGCGCCGACTGCCCCTATCCGCACCGCGACCTTTCGGGCGTGGGCGTGGCGTTCAAGCTCGCCGCCGCGCTTGAGGGTGAGCAGGAAGCGCTCAGTCTGTGCTACTGCACGCTCGTTTGCCTCGGAACGGTCGCCGACGTCATGCCGCTTTGCGGCGAAAACCGCCGATTTGTGACGATGGGGCTTTCGCGGATGCAGACCTCCTGCCGACTGGGGCTGCGCGCGCTGTTGCAGGCCAGCGGCTGCGACGGCCAGCCCGTGACCGCCGCGACGGTGGGCTATGTGCTCGCCCCGCGCATCAACGCCGCAGGGCGCATGGAGCGCGCGGAGCTTGCCGTGCAGCTTCTGCTTTCGCAGGACGACGCGTCCGCCGCCCGCCTTGCGCAGATGCTCTGCGCGCTCAACCGCGAGCGACAGGAGACGGAGGTACGCATCTATCGCGACGCGATCGCGCAGTTAGATCGCACGCCTGCGGACGAAGCGATCGTTCTGGCGGGGGAAGACTGGCATCAGGGCGTCGTCGGCATCGTCGCTTCGCGCCTGTGCGAGGAATTTTGCCGCCCCGCCTTTCTCATTTCGCTCTCCGGCGCGCACGGCAAAGCCTCTTCGCGCTCGAGCGGCGGCTTCAATCTCTTTGCCGCCCTGCGCGACAATGCCGCCCTCTTGGAGGGCTACGGCGGGCATGAGCTTGCAGCGGGCTTTACCATCGCGCGGGAGAACATCGACCGCTTCCGCGAAAAAATGTGCGAAGCCGTGCGCGCGCACAACGCCTCCGGCGCGCAGTCGAGCACGCTCGGCATCGACTGCGAAGTATCGGCGGAACTTTTGACGATTGAAAACGTGGATGCGCTCGAGGAATTAGAGCCCTGCGGCATCGGCTGTCCGAAGCCGATTTTCTGCCTGCGCGAGGTGACGGTCGAGTCTTACGGCGCGGTCGGCGGCGGGAAGCACCTGCGCCTGCGCCTGCGCTGCCGCAGCGGCGAGTGCTTCAACGCGATTTATTTTTCCGCCGGGCGGCTCGTCGATTCTCTGCGCACGGGCGACCTGCTCGACGTGGCCTTTTACGCGCAGGTCAATGAATATCGCGGCCTGCGCTCGGTGCAACTGAGCCTCATCGACCTGCGGCGCGTGACGGGCGCGGAGCTTTACACGCGCTTTCGCAAAAAAGCGGAGCTTTTGCCCTGCGACATGGCGGCGCTCGCGCCGAAGCGCGAGGATGTGGCGGCAGTGTGGCAGTATCTTCTTTCCGCCACGGAAAAAAGCGGCGCGCTTCGCTGCTCGGAAGAGACGCTCTGCCGCCGCACCGCCGCCTTCTCGCAGGGGCGGCACAGCATCCGCCGCACGCTCGCCTGTCTGGATATTTTGGCCGAACTCGGCTTTGTGCGCATTCGGCGCATCCGCGATGCGCTGGAAGTGAGCGTCGTGCGCGACGCGCCGCGAAACCCTCTGGAAAACAGCAAGTTATACTGCCGCCTGCGGCGGCCGGAACGAAAGGACTGAGAATCAGACATGGAAACCTTTCAGGAACATTACGACGCTTTGATGCGCGCCATCGTGCGCTACTGCCCCACGGCCGACCGCGCGGCCATCGACCGCGCCGTGGAATATGCCGCCGTGAAGCACGCCGAGCAGAAGCGCAAGGACGGCTCGCCTTATATCATCCATCCGCTGGCCGTGGCGCAGATCGTCGCCGAGATCGGTCTGGACACCGACGCGATTTTGGGCGCGCTTCTGCACGACTGCCTTGAAGATACCGACTCGACCTATGACGAAATCGCCCGCAGCTTTAACCCCACCGTCGCGGGCCTCGTCGAGGGCGTTACGAAGCTGACCCGCGTGGAATTTTCCACGCAGGAGCAGCAGCAGATGGAAAATCTGCGCAAGATGTTCATGGCCATGAGCAAGGACATCCGCGTGGTGCTTATCAAAATCTGCGACCGCCTGCACAATACCCGCACGCTGCAATACCAGTCGCCCGCCAAGCAGATTTCCAAGTCCCGCGAGACGATGGATATCTACGCGCCGCTGGCGCACCGCTTAGGTATGCAGAAAATCAAATGGGAGCTGGAGGACACCAGCTTAAAATACCTCGACCCCGAGGGCTACAACGAAATTATGGACAAACTCGAGTCGCAGAAGCAGAAAGCGGACGAGTTTATGCAGACCATCCAGAGCACCATCACCACGCGCCTGAGCTCCGTGGGCATCCACGGCACGATTTACGGCCGCGTAAAGCACGTTTACTCCATCTACCGCAAGATGCGCGCGCAGGGAAAAAGCCTCGATGAGCTCTTTGACCTGTACGCATTTCGCGTAATTGTCGATACCATCCCCGACTGCTACAATGTGCTCGGCCATATCCACGACCTGTTTAACCTCGTGCCCGGGCGCTTTAAGGACTATATTTCCACGCCGAAGCCGAATATGTATCAGTCGCTGCACACCACCGTCATCGGCAAGCAGGGCGTGCCCTTTGAGGTGCAGATCCGCACTTGGCAAATGCACGAAACCGCCGAATACGGCATCGCCGCGCACTGGAAATACAAGCAGGGCGTGGAAAGCGGCGACGAAAAGGAATTTGAATGGGTGCGCCGTCTGCTCGAGAGCCAGCAGGAGGAGACGGACGCGGAGGACTACATCCATTCGCTCAAAATCGATATGTTCGACGACGAAGTGTTCGTCTTTACCCCCAAGGGCAAGGTCATGAGCCTGCCGGCGGGCTCCACGCCCATCGATTTTGCCTATGCAATCCACTCCGGCGTGGGCAACGCCATGGTCGGCGCGAAGGTCAATAATCGCATTGCGTCCTTTGACCAAGTGCTGCAAAACGGCGACATCGTGGAGGTGCTCACCTCCAAGACCGCCAAGGGCCCCGGGCGCGACTGGCTGAACATCTGCAATTCCAATCAGGCGCGCACGAAAATCAAGCAGTGGTTCAAAAAGGAAAAGCGCGAGGAGAACATTGTCCATGGCAAGGCCAGCTTTGAAGCCGAGCTGCGGCGCAACTCCGTGAGCCTTGCGGCCGTGCAGGACCCCGAGCTTTTGCCGGTTCTTCTGAAAAAACTGTCCTTTGAGTGCCTCGATGATATGTACGCCGCCATCGGCTACGGCGGTCTGACCGCCACAAAAGCCTTCGGCCGCATCCGCGACGAACTGACGCGCGCCGTGCGCCCCGCCCGCGAGCTTCCGAAAATCGACGCTTCGGCAAAGCCGGGGCGCCATCAGGCAAACGGCGTGTGCGTTGAGGGCATCGACTCGTGCATGATTAAATTCTCCCGCTGCTGCACGCCCGTTCCGGGCGACGACATCGTGGGCTTCATCACCAAGGGCTACGGCGTTTCCATCCACCGCACCGACTGCCGCAACGCCCTCGAGGCGCAAAAGCCCGACCGCTCGGCGCGCTGGGTCAACGTCTGGTGGGACACGGAGGAAAACGCGCCCTTTGCCACCACGCTCGAAATCGATTCGGACGACCGCGACGGCATCTGGATCGATATCGCCACCGCCCTGACCGCCTCCAAGGTGAAAATCAGCGAAATTTCCGCGCGCGGAAAAATCGACGGCAAGGCGCACACCATCGCGACCTTTGAGGTCAAAAACGTCGCGGAGCTGGAAAAAATCCGAAACCGCCTCGGCAACATTGCCGGCGTATACGATGTGCGAAGGGGGCAGAACTGATGAAAGCGGTCGTTACGCGCGTGCGCTCGGCGAGCGTGCGCATTGAAGGAGAAACCGTCGGGCAAATCGGGCAGGGCTTTCTCATCCTGCTCGGCGTCGGCCCCGAGGACACGCCCGCGCTTTGCACGAAGCTGGCCGAGAAAATTCTGGGGCTGCGCGTGTTTGAAGATGACGCGGGGAAAATGAACCGCTCGCTTTCGGACGTCGGCGGGCAGGTGCTCGTGGTGAGCCAGTTTACGCTCTATGCCGATGTTTCCCACGGCCGCAGGCCGAGCTTCACGGGCGCGGCGCAGCCGAGCCTCGCGATTCCCCTTTATGAGCAGTTTTTGCGGGAGTGCGCCGCGCGCGGCTTTGCGCCGCAGCACGGCCGCTTCGGCGCGGATATGCAGGTGGAGTCCGTCAACGACGGCCCCGTGACCCTGCTTGTCGATACGAAAGATTTGAGGTAAGACGATGAAAATTCAAACCCTTGTTCTGGGCGATTTGATGACGAACTGCTATCTCGTCTCCGACGACGCGGGAAATGCCGTCGTCATTGACCCCGCCGAATCGCCCGAGCGCATTTTATCCGCGCTGGAAGGCAAAAGGCTTCTGGCCGTACTTTTAACGCACGGGCATTTTGACCACGTCGGCGCGACGGCGGGGCTCATGCAGGCCGCGCACTGCCCCGTCTATGTCCACGAAAGCGACACCGCGCTTCCCGCCTATATGAGCGCGGGCGCTTTGCGCTACACCGATACCTATGCCGAGGGCGATACGCTCTCTTTCGGCAATTTGACCTTTGAAGTGTTTGAGACGCCCGGGCACACGCCGGGCTCCGTGTGCCTGCGCTGCGAAAATGTGCTCTTTGCGGGAGATACGCTCTTTGCCGGCGCCTGCGGGCGCACCGACCTTGCAGGAGGCAGCGACGCGCAGATGCAGAAAAGTCTGCGCAGACTCGGAGAAATTCCCGAAGATTTGACCGTTTACTGCGGCCACGGCCGCGCCACCACGCTTGAGCGCGAGCGGGCGAGCAATCCCTATCTGCGGGGGGCGATGCAATGACGCTTGAGCTTCGCGGCCACGACGAGCGCTACGCCCTCGAGCAGCTTCAGCTTGCGCTTTTCGGAACGGAGGCCGATGGCGAGGCTGTCAGCACGCTCTCGCGCGGCAAGCACTTCCTCTCCGCCACCGCGCGCATCACCCTGCACGGCAAAACCGCCCACGCGCAGCGGCGCATTCGCACCGAACTCGCGCAGCCGACGGAAATTCGCCATCTTCTGCAAACCGCCTACTACATTGCCGCCGTGCAGCTTCGCCCACGCCCCGACTGGGGCAGCCTCTCCGGCGTGCGGCCGACAAAATTGGCCACGCGCGCGCTGCAAGCGGGGCAGACGGACAAGCAGGTGCGCCGAATGCTGCAAACGCGCTACGATGTGCGCCCCGAGCGGGCGCGGCTGTGCGCAGAGTGTGCGCAGCAGACCGTCCGCGCCACCGAAAAGCTGCGCGAAAATGATATTTCCCTCTATGTCGGCATTCCTTTCTGCCCCACGCGCTGCGCCTATTGCAGCTTTATCAGCGCCAGTCTGGAAAAAACCGCGCCGATGCTCGAACCGTACTTGGACGCGCTGGAAAAAGAGCTCATCCACACATCCAGACTTCTGCGCGAAAGCGGCAAAACGCTGCGCACGCTCTATATCGGCGGCGGCACGCCCACGGTTTTGTCGGCTTCGCAGCTCAAGCGCCTGCAAAACACAATTTGCACGCATTTCGACTGCGCGGAGCTGATAGAATATACCGTAGAGGGCGGCAGACCCGACACGCTCGACCCCGAAAAGCTGCGCGTTTTGCGCGAGGGCGGCGCGACGAGAATCAGCATTAACCCGCAGTCGATGAACGACGCCGTGCTTCGCGCCGTCGGGCGAAACCACACCGCCGCGCAGACGGTGCGCGCCTTTGGCGAGGCGCGCGAAGCGGGCTTTAAGCTGATCAACATGGACCTCATTGCGGGACTTCCCGATGACAACGAAGTGTCGTTCCGCAACTCGCTTGCGCAGGTAATCGCCCTTGCGCCGGAGAATGTGACCGTCCACACGCTGGCCTTAAAAAAGGGCGCGGAGCTGTTTTTCGCCGATGCGCAGCTTCCCGCCGAGCAGAGCGTGCGCCGGATGTTGGACGGCGCGCAATCGCTTCTGCGCGCGGCGGGCTATGCGCCGTATTACCTCTACCGCCAGAAATATATGTCCGGCAGCTTTGAAAACGTCGGCTGGAGCA
>CAZGOO010000030.1:0-7834 GCA_964527505.1 uncultured Oscillospiraceae bacterium
ACGCGCCGAGCGACTGCATATAGTTTTCCACGCTCGTGCCGTCGGCATCGGTCACATAAATGCGCCCGCGCACGCAGGCGGTGTCGAAATCCGCGCCGTTCGTCACAAAGGAAACGGTCACGTTGCTGCTTTCAAAAAAGGCGGTGAGCGTCTCGGCGGCCTCGGCCACAAGCTGCGCGCCGGTTTTTTCGGAGTGATAATTGATTTTGCTGCTGCTCGGGAAGCGGAAATCCGAAAACGCGACCTCGCGGAAGCCGAGGCTCGAAAGCTCGCGGATGATCTGCATGAGGTAGCTGAGCGTGGTGGCGTTGGCCGGGTCGAGCCAGTAGCACTGCCGCTCGTCGAGCCAGAGGGCGCCGCTTTGCAGCGGCAGGCCGCAGGCGGTATTTTCCAGCGCGAAAGCGCGGTCGCGAAAGGCGGGAATGACGGCAATCATGTAAAAGCCTTCCTCGCGCAGATAGTCGATGAGCGCATCGACCGCTTCGATATCCGCGTCGGCGCGCGGCGCGCCGCCGATCTCGGTGGAGTAGTAGAAATTTCCGAAAATGCTCTTGAGCTCTATGGCAACGGCGCAGGGTTTTTTGAGCGCCTTGAGCGCTTCGAGCACCGTCTCGGGCGATTGGAGCATGGAAGTGGTAATCGTGTAGCCGCCGAGCTCGGCAATCGTCGCGTCGTCGGAAATGGGCGGGATCTCAACGATTGTCGCATCGGAGACGGACGGGCGCGTGCTTTCGACCGTCTCGGCGGTGCCGGGCTCGCGCGCGGAGAAATCCAGATGAACGCCCTCGCGGTCGTAGACAAGATACGGCTCGAGGTAAATCACGAGCGCGGCGAAGAGAATGCCTGCGGAGGCAAGCGCGATCAGGCTCACGCGCAGAAATTTGCGCAGAAAAAGCCTGTGGCGGTAGGGAAGCCTCATTGGCCGCCTCCCCTGCGCGCAAGAAGCGCGCACCAGAGCTGCGTGCGCGGCGCTTCGAGAACGCAAAGCCCCGCGCGGGCAAAGGCTTCGCGCACTTCCTGTTCGCGCTCAAGCAGAATGCCCGAGCAGACCAGAAGGCCGTCCTCGCGCAGAAAATGCGGCAAGACGGGCGCAAGGCGCACTAAGACCCCCGCGACGATGTTCGCGCAGACCACATCGTAGCCGCCCTCGCTCAGGCGGCGCATGGCCTCGGTGTCGTCAATCACATTGGCCGTCTGCGCGGTAAAACGGGAGGCGTCAAAGCCGTTGAGCGCCGCGTTTTCGCGGGCAATGCGCTCGGCGGCGGGGTCTACGTCCACGCCCACCGCGCTCTGCGCGCCGAGCAGCAGCGCCGCGATGGAGAGGATGCCGCTGCCGCTTCCGAGGTCGGCCACGCGCTCGCCGCCGCGAATCACGCGCTCAAGAAGTTCCAGACACAGGCGCGTGGAGTCGTGCTCGCCCGTGCCGAAGGTCAGCCCGAGGTCGAGTAGCAGCGGCTTTCGCCCCTCGGGCACATCCGGCGCCATCCACTTGGGGATAATGCGCAGGGTTTTGCCGATATCGAGCGGGCGGTAGTTTTTCTTCCACGAATTTTCCCAGTCCTCGTCGGGGATGTTCTCAAGGCGCAGAGTCAGTGCGCCGAAATCCACGCTCGGGTAGCGCGCGGGCAGCGCCGCAAGCAGCGCCTGCAAGCGCGAAAGCGCTTTATCGGCGTCCTCTCCGAGCCAGAGGCGCACCTGCGAAAGCCCGGCCATTTTTTCGCCGAGCGCTTCGTCCACATAGTCCCAATAATCCTGCGCGGTCTGCAAAAACGCGGCAAACTGCGCGCCGTCGTCCACGGCAAAGCTGTCAAATCCCGCGTTTGTCAGCGCGTCGCAAAGAAGCTCCACGCCCTGCGGCGCGGTTTGTATGGTCAGTTCGGTCCAGTTCATCGTGCGGCCCCCTTTTGCCTCTATTTTACAGGATTGCGCCCCGAAACACAAGCATTATTTCGCGGCACTTGACACGGGCGGCGGATTTTGCTATGATAGCGGTAAGAATTTCTCGGGAGGCAACGCTATGTCCGACACATCCATCGGCTTTCCGCACCTCGGCATCACCGTAGACCCGTCGGAGGGCTTTTTCATCGGTTCGTTTGAAATCAAGTGGTACGGCGTGGTCATCGCCTTGGGCGTGCTGCTTGCCGCGGTCTATACCATGCGCCGCTGCCGCCAGTTCGGCCTGACGCAGGACGATGTGACGAATATCATCCTTGTGGGTCTGCCCTGCGGCATTCTGGGCGCGCGGCTTTACTATGTGCTCTTCGAGTGGGAGCGCTTCTTCGGCCCGAACAACAACTGGTACGATTTTCTCAACATCCGCGACGGCGGCCTTGCCATCTACGGCGGCGTGCTCGGCGGCGGCCTTGCCCTGTGCATCTACTGCCTGTGCAGCCGCAAGCGGCGGCGCACGCTGCTTCCGGCCTTGGATCTGTGCGGCTACGGCCTGCTTCTCGGCCAGATCTGCGGCCGCTGGGGCAATTTCTTCAACCGCGAAGCCTTCGGCAGCTACACGGATTCCCTCTTTGCCATGCGCATTTCGCAAAGCTATGTGCCGCGCGGTTCTTCGGAGCTGGCGCTTCTTGTACAAAAGGCGCAGGAGGGCGGCTATGCGGGCTTTGTGCAGGTGCAGCCGACGTTTTTGTATGAATCGGTGTGGAATCTCATCGGCTTCGTGCTTTTGCACTTCTGGTCGAAAAAGCGCCGCTTCGACGGGCAGATTTTCCTCGGCTATGTTGCGTGGTACGGCCTCGGCCGCGCCTTTATCGAAAGTATGCGCACCGACAGCCTGTATCTCGGGCCGCTGCGCGTGAGCCAGTGGGTCGGCGCGGTTTCCTGCGCGCTTGCGCTGGGAATACTTCTCTATGTTCTGCTGGTCAAAAAACCCGACCGGCGCAAAATGCTTGTCAGCAAGCTCTGGATGGAGGAAGGAAAAAATGCAGAAGAATGAATTGACAGACCTCGCCCTCGACGCCGCGCAGACGGCGGGCAAGGCCGCGAAATACTGCGCGTTCGTCTCCGCGCGAAAATTGAGCATCCTGCGCGAGCAGGAGCGCATCCGCACGCTCTATGCCAAGCTCGGCAAGGTCTGCTACAAAGACCATATGCTCGATGAGGAGCCGGACGAGGCGGAATATCTGCCGCTTTTCGACGACATCTCCGCCGCCTACCGCCGCATAGCCGAGCTGCGCGCGTCTTTGGAAGAGGCGCGGCGGGAATATCGCGGCGAAAGCGAAGAAGTGCAGGACGAAGCGTAAACGCATTCGGATTTTCAGGCCCCCCGCCGCGCGGGGGGCTTGTTTTTTGCCTGAGGGCGTGGTATAATGTAGGGAACATTCTTTCGTGGGGGGAATCCTATGAAGATCGTGATTATCGGCGCCGGTAAAATCGGCTCGACGCTTGCCGAGCAGCTTGCCGCCGAAGCGCACGATGTGACCGTGGTCGATACCGACGGCGAGGCGCTCGACGCGCTGGCAAACTCCGTGGATGTCATGGCCGTCGAGGGCAACGGCGGCAGCCGCGAAACGCTCTTAGAGGCGGGCGTGGACCGCGCAGACCTTGCCATTGCCGTGATGGGCACGGACGAGCAGAATCTGCTCTCCTGCCTGATGGCGAAAAAACTCGGCGTGGGCAATACCATCGCCCGCGTGCGCAATCCCGAGCTTTCCAACAGTCTCTTTCTCATTCAGGACGAGCTGGGGCTTTCCATGGCGCTCAATCCCGAGCTTGCCGCCGCAAGCGAGATTGCGCGCGTTTTGCGCTCGCCCTCCGCAATCAAAATCGATACCTTCTGCCGCGGGCGCGTGGAGCTCTACAAAGCGCAGCTCACCGAAAAAAGCGGCCTTTCCGGAATGCGTCTGGCCGATTTCGGCAAATTGCAGACGGGCGTTCTCATCTGCGCCGTCGAGCGCGGCGAGCGCGAGGTGCATATCCCGCGCGGCGATTTCGTTTTACAGGCGGGCGACCGCATCAGCTTCGTCGCCAAGCCGCGCGTCGCGGCAAAGTTCTTCGGGCGGCTCGGGCTGCAAAGCGACCCCGTCAAGCGCCTGATGATTCTCGGCGGCGGCAAAATTTCCTACTATCTTGCGCGGCAAATGCTCGATTTGGGCGTGAACGTGAAAATTCTCGACGAAAACCGCGAGGTCTGCGAGCGCCTTGCCGAGCAGCTTCCCGAAGCGAGCGTCATCTGCGGCGACGCGACGAACGAAAAACTTCTGTCCGAAGAGGGGCTTGCGCGCATGGACGCCGTGGCCGCTCTGACGGGCATCGACGAAGAGAACATTCTGCTCAGTCTCTATGTGCGCAGCGCGAGCGAAGCGAAAACCGTGACGAAAATCAACCGCACAACCTATTCCGACATCATCCGCCCGATGGATTTGGGCAGCGTCTGCCACCCGCGCAACATCGCCGCCGAGAGCATCGTTCGCTATGTGCGCGCGATGCAAAATTCGCTCGGCTCGAATGTGGAGACGCTTTATAAAATCGTGGACAATAAGGCAGAAGCGCTGGAGTTCCGCGTGACGGAGCGCTCGGCCGTGTGCGGCGTGCCGCTGATGGAGCTTTCCCTGCGGCCGAACATCCTCATTGCCTCCATCAACCGCCGGGGCAAAATCTTTAACCCCGCCGGGCGCGACGCCATCGAAGCGGGCGACTCGGTCATCGTCGTTTCGGGCGTGACGGGTCTGCGCGATTTGGACGACATCCTCGAAAAGCGGAGAGCAAAAGCATGAACTACCGAATGATTTTCTCCCTTTTGGGGAATGTGCTTCTGCTCGTGGCGGCGATTTTGCTGCTGCCGATGCTCGTGGCGCTGTATTACGGCGAGGCGGCGTGGCTTTCCGTTTTGCAAACCATAGTGCTCAGCGGCGTTTTGGGACTGCTTTTGTCGCTTCTGCGGCCGAAGCGCGAACGGCGCACGATGCACGCGCGCGAGGGCTTCGTGATGGTGTCGCTGGCGTGGGTCGTTCTCTCGCTCGTCGGCGCGCTGCCCTTTTATTTCAGCGGCGCAATTGACTCGTATCTCGACGCGGTGTTTGAAACCGTCTCGGGCTTTACCACCACCGGCTCGAGCATCCTCACGGCCGTAGAAAGTCTGCCGAAGTCGCTGCTTTTCTGGCGCAGCTTCATCCACTGGCTCGGCGGCATGGGCGTTCTGGTCTTTATGCTGGCCATCGTGCCGCTTTCGGGCGAGAGCATCTATCTTCTGCGCGCGGAGTCGGCAGGCCCCGCCGTGAGCAAGATGCTGCCGAAGATGCGCGATTCGTCGGCGGTGCTTTATGCGATTTATTTCGGCATGACCCTGCTGCAATTTTTTACTTACCGCTTGGGTGTCTGGTGCGGCTGGGGCGAAATGAGCGTCTTTGACAGCGTTTGCCTCACCTTCGGCACCGCCGGCACGGGCGGCTTCGCCGTGAAAAATACCGGCCTTGCCGGATATTCCGTCTATGAGCAGGCGGTCACGACGGTGTATATGCTGCTGTTCGGCGTGAATTTCGGGCTGTATTTTCTGCTGCTGCGCAAAAAATGGCGGGACGTGCTCAAAAGCTCCGAGCTGCGCGCATATTTTGCCATCGTCGGTTGCGCGACGCTGCTCATCACCCTCAACCTCACGCTCACGGGCGGTTATTTTGACTCCCTCGGCCAGACCGTCCACCAGAGCGCCTTTGCCGTGGCCTCCGTTATCACCACCACGGGCTACGGCACGGCGGATTTTTCCCTCTGGCCGGAATTTTCCCGCGTGGTGCTGGCACTTTTGATGATTGTCGGCGGCTGCGCGGGCTCCACGGCGGGCGGCATGAAAGTCAGCCGCGTGCTCATCCTCTGCAAAACCGTCCGCGCGGAAATTCGCAGACTTCTGCACCCGCACAGTGTGGAAGTGATGACGATGGACGGCAAGCGCGTCGGGCGCGACGTCGTTCGCGGCGCGGGCGCGTACCTTGTACTCTACCTATTGCTGCTTGTCGGCTCGGTGCTGCTCGTCGCGCTCGACGGCTTCGGCACGGAGACGACCCTCTCGGCCGTTTTGACGGCGCTTAACAACATCGGCCCGGGTCTGAGCCGGATGGTCGGCCCGTTCGGCAGCTTCGCGGAATTTTCCGACCTGTCGAAGCTCGTTCTGACGGCCGATATGCTGCTCGGAAGGCTCGAGCTTTTCCCCGTGCTCATTCTGCTGCGCCCCTCTACTTGGTTCAAACATTAAATTTTCAGATAGGAGAACATACCCATGGATTATGTCTACAAAACCCACACCGTCTGCTCTCAGGAAATCCACTTCCACATCGAGGGCAATGTGATCACGAACGTCGTCTTTATCGGCGGCTGCAACGGCAACCTCAAGGCCATCTCGAAGTTGGTTGACGGCTTCACCGTCGAGCAGATCGAGGCGAAGCTGCGCGGCAACACCTGCGGCTCGCGCCCGACTTCCTGCGCAGACCAGCTCGCTCTGGCCGTCCGCGAAGCCTACGAAAAGGAAAAGGCCAACGCCTAAAGCGCGAAAAAAGACAGACGCATGGATTTCCATGCGTCTGTCTTTTAAGTTTTTTATGCTTCGCGCTCGCGCACGACGGCAAGGCCGTCAACCAAATTTGCAAGCACCAATTCGCCCTCGATGACCGTCTGGCGGTCAAAAAGGTCGGTCAGAATGACCGAGCCGTCGCGGCACTCGATTTTCATCACATTCTGCATTGCAATGTTCGCAGGCTCGACGGCGTTGCGGTATACGGTGGAAAGGCACATCCCCTTTGCCCCCTTATTTCAGGGTCGCGAGGATCATGGAAAGGCGCAGATTGCCCTTTTCAAACTCGCTCACGGCGGTAAGCACCTGCTCGGCGGCATCCGTGCGGCCGAGGGCCTCCAGTTTTTTGCCCAGCGCGGCAAGCTCGGCGGCGTGGGCGGTGTTGTGCTTGACCATATATTCCATCAAGGCGACCGTTTCCTGCATCGGGTCGAGATTTTTGCAGCTTTCGCAGCCGGCGCATTCGTGCGAATGCTCGTGGCAGTGCTCGTGCTCGCAGTGGTCATGATGCTCGTGGTGCTCGTGTTCGTGGTGTCCCATGGTAACATCCCTTTCGATTTTTCTTTTATTATATCCCGCGCGGGGCGGAAAGTCAATGCGATTTTCCCTTGCAAGCGGCGCGCGGTGTGCTATAATAAAGGAAAAACACACATCGGAGGCTTTTATGCAGCTTGAAATTCGCGGCCTGTGCAAGCGCTTCGGGGAAAAGGAAGTGCTGCGCGGGGTGAGCCTGTGCGCCGAGAGCGGGCACGCGTTCGGTCTGCTCGGCAGAAACGGCGCGGGAAAAACCACCGCCATCCGCATTTTAATGGGCGTGTTTCCCGCCGACGCGGGCGAAATTCTGCTCGACGGCGCGCCCCTTGACCGCGCGCGTCTGCGCATCGGGTATCTGCCCGAAGAGCGCGGGCTCTATCCGAAGAAAAAAATCCTCGACCAGCTTGTCTATTTCGCGCAGCTTCACGGCCTTTCGCGCGCACAGGCCGTGGCCTCGGCCGAGCGATGCCTTGCGCGCATGGGCATGGAAGAATACCGCGATCGCCGCCTCGACACGCTTTCAAAAGGCAATCAGCAGAAAATCCAGCTCATCTCCGCCCTTGTCCACGACCCGCAGATTCTGGTGCTCGATGAGCCTTTTTCCGGCCTCGACCCCGTCAACGCGATGCTTTTCAAAGATGTCGTGCGCGAGGAGCTTGCGCAGGGAAAAATCGTGCTCTTTTCGAGCCATCAGATGCACTATATCGAGGAATTTTGCGACCGCATTGCCATTCTAAACGGCGGCGAGGTCGTTTTGCAGGGGCAGTTGCAGGAGATTCGCCGCAGCTA
>CAZGOO010000031.1:0-7742 GCA_964527505.1 uncultured Oscillospiraceae bacterium
ATTTGTCGCCGTCGCGGCGGGTGAGGCGGCGCTTTGTGCCGTCGGGCGTGACGAGATAGGTGTTGTCCAACTGCGCGGTGAGATTCGCGCGGAACGCGGCAAGATACTGCTTGCGCAGCTCGTCCCGCTCGGCAAGCTCTTCGTCCGTCAGGCCGACGGTTTTGGCCTTGTGGGCAAGTTCGTTGATGCGTTTGGTCAATTCGGTCATGATTTCCACTCCTTTTGGCAAATCATACGCCTTTTTTCGCTTCCTGTCAAGATGCCACTTGCCATATGCGGCAAAATGGGCTATAATTAAGGAAGAAAATCGGAGGAATCGCCTATGACCACACTCATCATCGGCGCGGGCGCGTCCGGAATGATCGCCGCGCTCACCGCCGCGCAGCGCGGGCAGGTGCATCTCATCGAGCGGCAGGCGCGCTTCGGGCGCAAGCTGCTCTCTACGGGCAACGGCCGCTGCAATCTGACCAATCTCGACCTCTCGCCCGCACATTTTCACGGCGAAAACGCGGACTTCTGCCGCCCTGCGCTCGCGCAGTTCGGCCTGAAAGAAACTTTGGACTTTTTCCGCTCGCTCGGACTGCTGACCACCGCGCAGGAAGACGGGCGCGTGTACCCCTTGAGCGACAGCGCGAACAGCGTTTTGGATGTTTTGCGCCTGCATTTGGAGCAAAATCGCAATGTAACGATCCATACTGCCTGCGAGGTGCAGTCCCTTTCGCGAAAAAAGGGACGCTTTGTGGCGCAATGCGGCGCGGAAGCCTTGGAGGGCGACTGCGCGATCGTCTGCGCGGGCGGCGCGGCAGGGGAGAAGCTCGGCGGGACGGACTTGGGCTATCGGCTGCTCGAATCCTTCGGCCATCGCCGCACGGCGCTCAGGCCCGCACTTGTGCAACTGAAAACCGCGCCGGATTTCGTGCGCGCGCTCAAGGGCGTGCGCTGCCGCGTGCGGGCGCGCTTCGGAGAAGCCGAGCGCTTCGGAGAACTGCAATTTACCGAATTCGGGGTCAGCGGCCCCGTGATTTTTGAGCTCTCGCGCGAAGTTTCGGCGGCGGGGCGCGGCGTTTTGACGCTCGACCTGCTTCCGCAGACCGACGAAGAGACGCTTTGTGCGCTTCTGGCGCAGCGCTGCGCGGCGCTGCCGCAGCTTCCGGCAGAGGATTTGCTGACGGGAATGCTGCACAATCGCCTCGGACGCACGATTTTGCGCGTGTGCGGCCTTTCCGCGCAGACGCCCTGCGGCGAAGTGGGCGATTTGCAGGAACTTTGCCGAACGGTAAAAAACTGGGCGCTGCCCGTGCTCGGCACACTGGGCTTCGACGCCGCGCAGGTGACGGCCGGCGGCATCCGCACGGACGAATTTGACCCCGAGACGCTGCAAAGCCGCCGCTGCCCGGGGCTTTACGCGGCGGGCGAAGTGCTCGACATTGACGGCGACTGCGGCGGCTACAATCTGCAATGGGCGTGGTCGTCGGGGCGCCTTGCGGGGCAACTGAAAGGAACGGTATGATACGGATTCGAGAACTGATTCTCCCTGCCGAGCACGACAGAGCGGCGCTTTTCTATCACGCGGCGCAGGCGCTCGGCGTGCAAAGCGCGCAGATTGAGCGCCTGACGGTCTTTCGCCGCTCGCTCGATGCGCGAAAAAAGCCGCTTTTGCGCTGGGTCTACACGGTCGATGTGGCGCTCAAAAGCGGCGAGGGGAAGATCCTGCGCAATTGCAGGCAGAAAAATATCACAAAAGCGGAGAATTATGTCTACCGCGTTGAGAAAAAAACCGCAGCTCTGCGCCCCGTTGTGGTCGGATTCGGCCCTGCGGGGATGTTTGCCGCGCTGGTTCTGGCGCTTGCGGGGCTTCGCCCCATCGTTTTAGAGCGCGGGCAGGCCGCACCGCAGCGGCGCGAGGCGGTCGAACGCTTCTGGGCGGGCGGGGCGCTCGACCCGGAGTCGAATGTGCAATTTGGCGAGGGCGGCGCGGGCACCTTTTCCGACGGCAAGCTCCATACGGGCACGAAAAACGAACGCGCCCGCTGGGTGCTCGAGCAGTTTGTGCGCGCGGGCGCGCAGGAGGAGATTCTCTACGACGCAAAGCCCCATGTCGGCACGGATGTGCTCTTTTTCGTGGTGCAGTCGATTCGCGCGCGCATCGAAAGCCTCGGCGGCGAGGTGCGTTTCGGCGCGAAGCTGACGGGTCTGAAGAAACAAAACGGCACGCTTTGCGCCGTGCGCTATGAACAAAACGGCGAACCTTTCTCGCTCGAATGCGAAAAGCTCGTGCTTGCCATCGGCCACAGCGCGCGCGACACCGTGCGGATGCTGCACGATGCGGGGCTTGCGATGCAGGCAAAGCCCTTTTCCATGGGCGTGCGCATCGAGCATCGGCAAGAAACCATCGACCTTGCGCAATACGGCGCGCCGCGAGGCAAAAATATCCCGCCTGCGGACTACAAGCTCGCGTGCCATCTGCCCGACGGCGGCTCAGCCTACACCTTTTGTATGTGCCCCGGCGGCAGTGTCGTCGCGGCGGCCTCGCAGGAGGGCGGCGTGGTGACAAACGGCATGAGCCTGTCCGACCGGGGCGGGGAAAACGCGAACGCGGCGCTGCTTGTGACGCTGCGGCCCGAGGATTTTCCGGAAAACGACGCGCTTGCGGGGCTGCGCTGGCAGGAAGCGCTCGAAAGGCGCGCATTTAAGCTCGGCGGGGAAAATTATCATGCGCCCGCGCAGACGGTGAAAGATTTCCTTGCCCATCGCGCAAGCGCGCACTTCGGCGCAGTCACGCCGAGCTATCGCCCGGGCGTGACGATGTGCGATTTACACGAGCTCTTCCCGCCGAAAATCACCGACACTCTGGAAAAAGCGCTCGGCGCGCTGGACGGCCAGCTTGCCGGTTTTGCCTCCGATGACGCGGTTTTGACCGCACCCGAGACGCGCAGCTCCTCGCCCGTGCGCATTTTGCGCGGCGAAAACCTGTGCTGTGAGAACCTTGCGGGGCTCTATCCCTGCGGCGAGGGCGCGGGCTACGCCGGCGGCATCGTTTCGGCCGCCGTGGACGGAATGCTCTGCGCCGAGGCGATTTTGGCAACGCTTTGAACGACTTTTGCACCCCGCGCATAGACTGACGCGGGGTGAGAATATGATTTTAACGATTCTGATTGCGGCGCTGGCCGCCTGCGGGGCGTTTTTGATCCTCTGGGCGATTTTCGAGGCGATGCTTCTGCCTCTGCCGCAGGAGGGCGTTTACTGCGTCGTTGCCCTGAAAGGCGACGCGGCGCAGGTGCAGCGGCTTCTGCGCGCCGCGCTTTGGCAGCGCGAGCGGCGCGGCTTTCGGGGAGCACTTGTGTTTCTCTCCGACGACCTAACGCCACAGCAGCTTTGCCTTGCGCAGAATTTTCTCGCATACCACGGCGGCGCGCGCCTTTGCCGCGCGGAAGAACTGACGCAGCTCGTACAGGGGGAGAAAGAGAACAGTGGAACAGGAAGTGCTTAGCGGTGCGATCGCTGCCGTCATTTTTCAAAATCCGCAAAACGGCTACGCCGTCTTGAAATTAGACGCGGAGGAGGGCGGCTTTGTCACCGTCGTCGGGACGATTCCTTCGCCTGCGGCGGGCGAAAGGCTCATCGTCACCGGCCACTGGGTCGTCCACGCGGGCTACGGCCGCCAGTTTGAAGCGGAATTTCTCGACCGAATGCTGCCCGACACCACTGCGGAGATTCAGGCGTATCTTTCCTCGCGCGCGGTGCGCGGCATCGGCCCGAAAACGGCGGCGAAAATCGTCGAGCGCTTCGGCGCGGCCTCTTTGCACATTTTGGACGAATCGCCCGAGCGATTGACGGAAATCGAGGGCATTTCCCGAAAAAAAGCGCTTGAAATCGGAGAATCGTTTCGCAGACAGCTCGGCGTGCGCCGCTTGATCGAATTTTTGAGCGAAAGCCGCATCGCGGCGGAAGTTGCCGTGCGCGTTTACCGCGTGTTCGGGCAGGACAGCGAGACGCGCATCCGCGACAATCCCTACCTTCTGGCCGAGGCGCAGTTCGGCGCGCCCTTTGCCGCTGCGGACGATTTGGCCATCCGTCTCGGCTTTGAGGCCGACGACGCGCGCCGCGCGGAGGCGGGCGTGCTCTTCGAGCTTCGGCACAATCTCAATAACGGCCACAGCTTTCTGCCCTGCGACAAATTGACGGCGGCGACGCAGGCGCTTTTGGATGTGGAGCAGGCGACCGTCGCCGAGGCGCTCGACTGCCTGAATGAGACGGGCAGAATCGTTTTCGACCGCATCGCGCAGATCGACGTGGTCTATCTGCCGGAATATCACGAGGCCGAGACGCAAATCGCCGCGCGCGTCCTCTCGGCGGCGCAGGACGAGGTAAAAACGGACAAAAAAACGCAGAAAATCATCGAGCAGATCGAGCGCGAAAGCGCTTTGCAATATGCCGAGCTTCAGCGCGAGGCCATTCGGCTTTCGGCGGAGCGGAGAATGATGATTCTCACAGGCGGCCCCGGAACGGGCAAGACCACCGCCCTTGCGGGCATTTTGCGCCTGTTTGACGAAATGCAGAAAAAGACGCTCCTTGCCGCCCCCACGGGGCGCGCGGCCAAGCGCCTTTCGGAGCTGACGGGGCGCGAGGCACAGACCATCCACCGCCTGCTCGAGGCGCAGATCTCGCCCGAAAGCGGGGAGATGTTTTTCACGCGCGACGAGGACAACCCCTTAAAGTGCGACGCGCTGATTGTGGACGAGGTGTCGATGGTTGACCTTTTGCTCTTCCACAGCCTTTTGAATGCGCTGCCGGAACAGGCGACGCTCATTTTAGTGGGCGACCCCGACCAGCTCCCGCCCGTCGGCGCGGGAAATGTGTTTTCCGACCTCATCCGAAGCGGCTGCGTGCCGACCGTTCGCCTGACGGAAATTTTCCGGCAGGCGCAAAACAGCCGCATCGTTACCAACGCGCACGCCATCAACCGCGGCGAGCTTCCCGTCCTGAATGCGACCGACGGCGACTTTTTCTTCCTGCGCCGGCGCAGCTTTGAAGCGACCGTGCAGACGGTCACGGAGCTTGTCAGCCGCCGCTTGCCCGAGAACATGAAAATTCCGGCAGGGGAGATTCAGGTCATCAGTCCCACGCGCAAGGGCGAATGCGGCACGGTGAACCTCAACCGCGCCTTGCAGGAGGTGCTCAACCCGCACAGTGCCGAGAAAAACGAGCGCCTGTTCGGCGAAACCTGCTTCCGCGAGGGCGACCGCGTGATGCAGATTCGCAACAACTACGATATTTTATGGAAAAAGCCCGACGGAACGGCCGGGACGGGCATCTACAATGGCGATATCGGCACGATTTCGCGCATCGACACGCGCGAAGACTGCCTCATTCTCCGCTTTGACGAGCGCGAGGTGCGCTACGCGGCCGAGCAGCTCGGAGAATTGGAGCTGGCCTACGCCGTCACCGCGCACAAAAGTCAGGGCAGCGAATACCGCGCGGTGGTGCTTGTGCTCGCTGCGGCGACGCCGAAATTGCTCACAAGAAGCGTGCTCTACACCGCCGTGACCCGCGCGCGCGAGCTTCTGGTCGCGGTCGGAAACGAGCAGACCGTCGCGCAGATGGTGGAAAACAACCGCCGCGACAAGCGCTATTCGGGGCTGCGGCTGCGGCTGCTCGGAGGCGGGCAATGAGACTTTTTGCGTGGCTTTTGGACTTGCTTTATCCGCCCAAATGTGTCTTTTGCGGCACGATTCTTGCCGAAAACGAGACGGATTTGTGCCCGCGCTGCCGAAGAGAGCTTCCCCATACGCAGCGCGATATCGAGCGCGGCGCGCTTTTTCGGCGCTGCATGAGCGTCTTTTTCTACGAAAACGAGGTGCGCGATTCCATTCTGCGCTTCAAATTTCAGGGAAAAGAGTGCTACGCCTCGGCCTACGGGCGGCTTCTGGCCATGTGCCTGATCGAGCGCGAGGCGGAATTTGACCTTATTTCGTGGGTGCCCGTCGGCGCGCGGCGCCTGAGAAAGCGCGGCTACGACCAGAGCCGTCTGCTGGCCGAGAAAACGGCGCGCGAGCTGGGCGCGCCGTGCGTGCGCACGCTGAAAAAGACAAAGAACAATCCCGCGCAGTCTACGCGCCGAAACGACGCCGAGCGCGCGGCCAATGTGCGAAATGCTTACCGCCCGCACGGGCCCGATGCTTTCGTCGGCAAACGGGTGCTTCTTATTGACGATGTGATTACAAGCGGCGCAACGCTCACCGAGGCAAGCCGCGTATTGCTGACCGCCGGCGCTGCGCGCGTGGATTGCGCCACGCTTGCCGCCGTGCGGGACAAACCGCAGGAAGGAAGGAACTGATATGTCGTTTTTCTCCAAAGACCTCGGCGTTGATTTGGGCACGTCGAATGTGCTCATCTACGCCTCGGGCAGGGGCGTGGTGCTGCGCGAGCCGTCGGTAGTCGCGCTCGATAAAAACACGGGCAAGGTGCTTCAGGTGGGCGCGGCGGCGCGCAGTATGCTCGGAAGAACGCCGGGCAACGTGGTGGCGTTTCACCCTCTGCGCGACGGCGTCATTTCGGACTTCGAGATGACGGCGCAGATGCTCTCGGAGATGATTCGCCGCGTGACGCGCCACTCGCTCATTAAGCCCCGCGTGATCGTGTGCGTGCCGAGCGGGATTTCCGAGGTAGAGGAGCGCGCCGTCATTCAGGCGGCAACGCAGGCGGGCGCAAGGCGCGTATATCTCATCGAAGAGCCGCTGGCGGCCGCTTTGGGCGCGCAGATGGATCTGTCCTCGCCGGAGGGGCACATGGTGATCGATATCGGCGGCGGCACGACGGATATCGGCGTTTTGACGATGAACGGCGTGGCCGTTTCCTCGTCGATCCGCGTCGCGGGCGCGGCCTTTGACGAGGCCATCATCCGCTTCGTGCGCAAGCACTTCGGCGTGCTCATCGGCGCAAATGCGGCGGAGGATATGAAGGTGTCCATCGGCTGCGTCTATGCGCGCGAAGAGCCGCTTCAGACCAAGCTCAAGGGGCGCGACCTCAAGACGGGGCTTGCCCGCGAAATTACGGTTTCCTCCGAAGACCTGCTCGAACCGCTTCGCCGCTCTGCGCGGCAGATCGTCGAGGCGGTGATGGATGTGCTCGAGCAGACCACGCCGGAACTGGTGGCGGATATCGCGCGAAACGGCATCGTTTTAACGGGCGGCGGCAGCCAGCTTTGGGGCATGGACAGGCTCATCTCCGAGCGGACGGGGATGCGCTGCATGGTCGCAGACGACGCCGACTCCTGCGTGGCCTACGGCTGCGGAAAGAGCCTTTCGTGGATGAACCGTATGCAGGAAGGCCCGATCAATCTTGCCCGCCGCCGACTGCTGCGGGAATAAGCGCCGACCTCCCCGAAGAATGCTTCGGGGAGACGTTCTGCACGGGAAAAAATGAAATTTTTTGATTTTTCTCCGACATTTTCCCCCGCAGGATCGTTACTTAAGTAGAGGAGGACAACCGAATGTCCGAGCTGTCTGTCCGAACGAACGAAGCGTTCGAGGCGTTTTACGAGCGGTACCATCGGACGGTCTACCGCATCTGCTATACCTATATGAAAAACCACCACGATGCCGAGGACTGCACCGAGGATGTGTTCGTTAAGGTCTACACAGGCTCATTCACCTTTGCCGACGAAGCGCACGAAAAAGCGTGGCTGACCGTGACGGCCATCAACCTCTGCAAAGACCGCCTCAAGCACTGGTGGCGGCGCT
>CAZGOO010000032.1:0-7731 GCA_964527505.1 uncultured Oscillospiraceae bacterium
GCGCGCTGGGCGAAGGATTTGGAGGGCACGGCGCGCACGGTGCCGCCGAGGGGAGCGGGGCGAAGAATCTGTTTCATCAGATGACCTCCCGCCAGATGGTTTCGAGATCGGAAAGGGGAAGGCGCAGAAGTTCGCATTGGCCGATGGCGCGCGGGACGACGAGCGTAATTTCCGCGCCGTGCGATTTTTTGTCGCGCAAAGCGGCACGGGCAAGCTCCCGCGCGGAGTAATTCGTGCGGATGGGAAGCCGAAAACGCTCCAAAAGCGCGCAAATGCGCGCAGCGTCCTTACAAAACGCGCGCGACATGGCCGCAAGGCCGATGGAAACGGCGTTTCCGTGCAGTTCGGAAAAGCCGCTGAGCGCTTCGATGGCGTGGCCGAGCGTGTGGCCGAGGTTGAGCAGCCGCCGCGCGCCGAGGTCAAAGGGGTCTTCTTCGACCAGCCGCGCCTTGTGGCGCAGGCAGCGCCCGATGACCCACGGGCGGTCGAAGTTCAAACCTTTTTCTTCCAAATGCGCAAAGAGCGCTTCGTCGAACAATACGGCGGTTTTGACAATTTCCGCGCAACCCTCGCAGAAAAGCGGCTGCGGCAGGGAGTCCAGAAGAGTCGGGTCGCACACCACGAGCGCCGGCTGATGAAACGCGCCGACGAGGTTCTTCCCCTGCGGCAGATCGACGGCGCATTTGCCGCCGATGCACGCATCGACCATCGACAAAAGCGTGGTCGGAATCTGCGCGAAGCGCACGCCGCGAAGATATGTCGCCGCAGCGAAGCCCGCCAAATCGCCCACGCAGCCGCCGCCGAGGGCGAGAATTGTGTCGTTTCGGCAGAGCGCCGCGTCTGCGAGCGCCTGCAATAATTTTGCGTAATGTTCAAGCGTCTTTGCCGCTTCGCCCGCAGGCAATAGAAAAGATTCGGCGGCGATGCCCGCGCTTTCAAGCGCCGCGCGCACCTGCTGCAAATAGAGCGGCGCGACGGTTCGGTCGCTTACGATCATCGCGCGCGAGGCGGGCGCGAGCGCGGAAAGCTCCGCGCCGACTTGGCGCAGCGCGCCGTTTTCGAGCAAAATGCGGCAGCTTTGCCCCTGCGCAGTATAGGAAAAGGTCATAACAATCTGCCTTTCTCAAGAAAAAAGCGGGCCGCACGGTTTCGTGCAGCCCGGTTGAAGTTCCGTGTCGGGGAAAGTATATCACGAAATTGCGGGATTTTCAAGCCTGTTTTCGCTCAGCGGCTTGATTTTGCTGCGGTAAATGGAAACAAACATGATTGTAGCTGCCGCGATGGAGACGACTTCCGCGATGGGGAAAGCGTACCAGACGGCGTCGATATTTCCCGTCATCGACAGAAGATAGGCCGCCGGAATGAGCGCGACAAGCTGGCGGGCAAAGGAGACGAACATGGAATAGATGCTCTTTCCGAGCGCCTGAAACACGCCGCTAAAGACGATGCCCACGCCCGCGAAGATGAACGGCAGACACAAAATGCGCAGCGCGTGCTCGCCGATGGCTTCCATCTCCGCCGTGGGGTTGAAGAAGCCCAGAAGCACATCGGGGAAGAGCTGGAAAATCGTAATGCCGATGAGCATCAAAGTGCAGGTGCCGAGAATGCCGCACTTGATGACTTTCTTAATACGCTCGGGCTTGCGCGCGCCGTAGTTATAGGCGACGATGGCCAGAAGCGCGTTGTTAATGCCGAACACGGGCATAAAGACGAAGCTTTGCAGCTTGAAATACGCGCCGAAGACGGTGGAAGCCACTTCGCCGAGGCCGGGCGTGACCGCATCGTAGCGGCCGAGCACGAGGTTAAAGAGGTAGTACATCACCGAGCTGATGGCGACCATCAGAACCGACGGAATGCCGACGCTCAGAATCTCGCGGATGGTGCGCCCGTGCGGGCGGAAGCCGCGCAGAATGAGCTTCACATCGGGATTCTTTTTGATATTGAGAATGACGGCGATGATAAAGGCGACAATCTGGCCGATGACGGTGGCAA
This sequence comes from uncultured Oscillospiraceae bacterium, assembly GCA_964527505.1. Classification (GTDB taxonomy): domain Bacteria; phylum Bacillota; class Clostridia; order Oscillospirales; family Oscillospiraceae; genus JAZOXB01. The sequence goes on from CAZGOO010000032.1 coordinate 1,993, forward strand.
GCGCCGCGCCGAACACTTCCATGCGCGGCAGGCCGAACATACCGAAAATGAGAATCGGGTCGAGAATGATGTTGATGACTGCGCCGACGCCCTGCGTGAGCATCGTGTAGCTCGTGCGCCCCGTGGCCTGAAGCAGACGCTCGAAGAGAATTTCTCCGAATACGCCGAAGCTGATGAGGGTAATGACGCGGATGTAGTCCACGCCGTATTGGATGATCACTTCGTTGGCGGTCTGCGAGCGCATAAAGGGCTCCGCGCAGAAGACGCCGAAGAGCATCGTTAAGATCACACCGAGCACGGTCAGAAACAGGCCGTTGAGCGCTGCGCGGTTGACCTGCTCGGGATTTTTTTCGCCGAGGCCGCGCGAAAGAAGCGCGTTGACGCCCACGCCGATGCCCGTGGCTAAACCAATCATGATGTTTTGCACCGGGAAGGCCAAAGATACTGCGGTCAGGGCGTTGTTGTCAAGGTCGGAAATGCGCGAAACGAAGACGCTGTCTACCACATTGTAAAGCGCCTGCACCAGCATCGACAGCGCCATCGGCAGCGCCATCGTCAGAAGCAGCCGCCCGACGGGCATCACGCCCATCTTGTTTTCTCTTAAATCGCTCAAGACGATCACTCGCTTTCTCTTTGATATTTGTGTCGTCCGTTTTTGATACAAAACGCAAACTGTGCTATTATAGCCGATATCCCTATAATATGCAAGAGGAAATTTCGGCGCGCGGCGCTATCATTTTTTCGGGACTTGTTGAATTGCCGAGGGAAATGTGGTATACTGAGGGCAAAGATGTAAAAAAAGAGGAACGACTATGGAAAAAACATTTTGCGAGCTCGGGGTATGCGAGCCGATTCTGCGCGCGCTGGAAAAGCAGGGCGTTTCCGCGCCGACGAAAATCCAGCAGGAGGCCATCGAGCCCATGCTTGCATGGCGCGACGTGATTGCCAAGGCCCCGACGGGCACGGGCAAGACCTTTGCCTTCGGCATCCCGATGCTTCAGCACATCGACCCGGAGAGCGACGCGCTTCAGGGGCTCATCCTTGCGCCCACGCGCGAACTGGCGCTGCAAATCGGCGATGAGTTGCGCGGACTTCTCACCTTTTTGCCGAATGTGCGCGTGGCGGTGCTCTACGGCGGGCAGCGCATGGAGCCGCAGCTCAAGGCGCTGGCGCAGCACCCGCAGGTGGTCGTGGCCACCCCGGGACGCCTGACCGACCACTACAACCGCAAAAATATCCGCTTTGACAGCGTGAAAACCGTGATTCTGGACGAAGCCGACCGAATGCTCGACATGGGCTTTTTCGACGATGTGACGAAAATTCTCAACCGCATCAAAAATCGAAAAAATCTGGGGCTGTTCTCCGCGACCATTTCGCAGGAAGTGATGACGGTGAGCTGGATGTATCAGCGCGACGAGGTGGAGATCACCGTCGCGCCCACGCAGGAGAGCAAGCCCGATATCGACCAGTATTCCATCACCGTCCCGCGTCTGGAAAAGCAGGAGGCGATGCTGCGCATTTTGCGCTCGGGCGCCTTTGAGCGGGTAATCGTTTTCTGCAACACGAAGTCGATGTGCCAGAGGCTGTCCGATGAGCTGCGGCGGGCGGGCATTGCCGCCGACTGCCTGCACGGCGACGTGAAGCAGTCTACCCGCGAGCGGACGATGGCGGCGTTTCGCGCGGGGAAATTGCCCGTGCTCATCGCCACGGATGTGGCCTCGCGCGGCATCGATGTGGACGACGTGGACGGCGTAATCAACTACGACGTTCCCGAGGAGAACGAATACTATATCCACCGCATCGGCCGCACGGGTCGCGCGCGCAAAAAGGGCATCGCCTTTACGCTCATCGGGTCGTTCCCCGAAAAGGCGAAGCTCGACGAAATTGCGAAATTTGCGGATTTTACCGTGACTCCGATGATTTTCGACGAATACGGCTGCCTCATCCCCGCGCCGCCCGAAGAAAAACCCGCACCGAGGAAGAAATTCTGATGCGCCCGGCACAGCAGGGGCTGCTGCTTCTGTGCGCCCGCCTCGGCAGGGAGGAAAAGCCGCTTTCGCAGGCGGAGTATCGCGCGCTTGCGCGCAGAGTGCGCGCCGTGCCGCAGGAAAACGGGCAGGGCGAGCTGACGCAGGAGTTTTTGTGCGCGCTGGGCTATGATTCGGCGCAGGCGCAGCGCATTTTGCGCCTGCTTGGTGGGAAAGCGCGCTTGGAGGAGTATCTTGCCGCCGCGCCGGAAGTATCGGCGCTCACGCGCATCTGCCCGGAATTTCCCGAGCGGCTTCGCGCCTTGGACGGGCAGTGCCCGCCGGTTCTTTTTTGCCTCGGAGATGTGTCGCTTCTGCGCACGCGCTGCGTTGCCCTCGTCGGCTCGCGCCGCATCGAAGAAAAAAACCGCGCCTTTGCCGCGCGCATCGGCGCACTGTGCGCGAAAGAGGGCTTCACGCTCGTCTCGGGCGATGCAAGCGGCGCAGACCGCGCCGCGCAGGAGGCGTGCCTTTCGGCGGGCGGGCAGGTGGTGAGCTTCGTGCCCGATGAGCTTTTTCGACGCGAAGCGCGGAAAAATCTGCTTTATTGCAGCGCCGAGGGCTATGATTGCCCCTTTTCCGCTGCCCGCGCGCTTGCGCGCAACCGCTTCATCCACGCGCTCGGGGAAAAGACCTTCGTGGCGCAAAGCTCGCTCGAATGCGGCGGCACATGGCAGGGGGCAACGGAAAATCTCGCCCGCGGTTACAGCCCCGTCTTTGTCTACGACGACGAAAGCGTTGCGGCAAAAGCGCTCATCGCGCGCGGCGCGGAGCCTGTTTTGCGCGCGGTGCGCTCGGTCGGCGCGCTTTCGGCGCGCCAGCAGACCCTGCCGCTGTGATCGCTTCCCAAATACGGCGAAAAAACGGTTGCACTCGACGCGTGCTTTGTGTATAATTTGAAATACCCCCGCTGCCGCACGGCGCGGCGCGGAACGAAAAGGAGCGAAAAACTATGTGTGGAATCGTCGGATTTACCGGAAGCCAACCCGCCGTTCCGATCCTGCTCGACGGGCTCGAGCGGCTGGAATACCGTGGCTACGACTCCGCAGGCATTTGCATTTTTACCCCGCAGGGGCTTCGCGTGGCGAAAACGCAGGGGCGTCTGGCGCTTTTGCGGCAGATGGTCGATGCGTCCGCGCCCTTGTTCGGAACGGCCGGCATCGGCCACACCCGCTGGGCGACGCACGGCGCGCCGTCCTACGAAAACGCGCACCCGCTTCGCTCGACGAACGGGAAAATCTGCATCGTGCACAACGGCATCATTGAAAACTATCTCGCGCTCAGAGAATTTCTGCTTGCCGAGGGCAAGCGCTTCGCCTCCGACACCGACACCGAAGTGGCGGCCAACCTCATCGAGTATTTCTGCGAGCACGGCGCAAACAATCTGCGCGAGGCGCTGCGCCTTGCCGCCGAGCGCTTCGAGGGAAGCTACGCCATCGCCGCCGTGTGCGAGGAAGAGCCGAACACCGTCGTTGCCGTCAAAAAGAACAGCCCGCTCATCCTCGGCCTCGGCACGGACGGCAACTATATCGCCTCCGATGTGCCCGCGATTTTGAAATACACCCGCGAGGTCGTCTACCTCAACGACGGCGATATGCTCGAAATGAGCGCCGACTTCGTCCGATTCTACGACGAAAGCGGCGCGCCGCTGGAAAAAACGCCGGAGCACATCGCATGGGAGCTCTCGGCGGCGGAAAAGGGCGGCCATCGCCACTTTATGATTAAGGAAATCCTCGAGCAGCCGAAGGTGTTTCGCGATACCGTCCGCCCGCGCCTGCGCGACGGGCGGGTGGTGCTCGACGATGTGTGCCTGACGAAAGACTACCTGCAAGGCTTAAAGCGCATCTATATCGTCGCCTGCGGCACGTCGTACTATGTCGGCTGCACGGCGAAATATGTGCTGGAAAAGACCTGCCGCATCCCCGTCGAGCCGATGCTCGCTTCGGAATTCCGCTACTGCGAGCCCATCGTGGGGGAAGATACGCTCGTCATCGTCATCAGCCAGTCCGGCGAGACGGCCGATACCCTCGCGGCTCTGCGCGAGGCCAAAGCGCTCGGCGCGCGCACGCTGGGCATCGTCAACGTGGTCGGAAGCTCCATCGCGAAAACCGCGCAGGATGTGCTTTATACATGGGCGGGGCCCGAGATCGCCGTGGCTTCCACGAAGGCGTATACCTCGCAGCTTGCCGTGATTTATCTTCTTGCGATGTATATTGCCGACGCGCTCGGCACCGTCTCGCCCGAGCAGTATGCCGCCATGCGCGAGGCGCTCGTGCGCCTGCCCGAGCAGATGCAGACGCTCGTGGAAGCAAAGAGCCTTGCCGAAATCGAGCAGCTTGCCGAGCGCGCCTGCTGTCACCACGACGTGTTCTTCATCGGCCGCAACATCGACAGCGCAAGCTGCCTCGAAGGAAGCCTCAAGCTCAAGGAAATTTCCTATGTCCACGCCGAGTCCTACCCCGCGGGCGAGCTCAAGCATGGACCCATCTCGCTCATCGAGGACAATACGCTCGTCGTCGCGCTGGCCGGTGTGCGGGAGCTGTTTGACAAGATGATGGCAAATGTCAAGGAGGTCAAGGCGCGCGGCGCGCGTGTTTTGGGGCTGACGACGGAAGATATGCGCGAGGAGATTTGCAAAACGGTGGACGAATGCCTCACCGTGCCCGCGACCTACCCGCTCTTCCAGCCGAGCCTGAACATCGTCCCCTTGCAGTGCTTTGCCTACTATATGGCCCTTGCGCGCGGCTGCGACGTCGATAAGCCCAGAAATCTGGCGAAATCCGTCACCGTCGAATAAGCGCATAAAACCCCTCCCTGCGCGGATACTAAGCGCATTGGGAGGGGATTTTTTTATGAATATGAGCAAAAGTGACTATCGCGAACTGGCCGACCGCCTCGCGCCGCGCTCACCCATGGCGAAAAACTGCCTGCGCGCGTTCTGGACGGGCGGGCTGATCTGCGCGCTCGGGCAGCTTCTGATGAACGGGTTTTCGGCTCTGGGCGTGCCCGAGCGGCTCATCTCCTGCGCCACGTCCATTTGCCTCGTGCTTCCGGCGGCGGTTTTGACGGGGCTTTCCGTCTTTGACGATATCGCCAAGTACGCGGGCGCGGGCACGATGGTGCCGATTACGGGTTTTGCAAACTCCGTGGCTGCCCCGGCGGTGGAATTTCAGACGGAGGGCTTCGTTACGGGTCTGGCGGTGAAAATGTTCACCATCGCAGGCCCCGTCATCGTCTACGGCACCTTCGCCGGAACGATCTACGGCCTCATCTACTGGATTTGCACGAAAGTTTTTTAGAGACGGTTATGCACGGATGTGCTTGCCTCTCCCTCCGGGAGAGGTGGCACGGCGAAGCCGTGACGGAGAGGGTTTCCTTTCGCCCTCTCAGTCCGAAATCAAAGATTTCGGCCAGCTCCCCCAAAGGGGGAGCCAAGCGCGCTTCGCGCGGCGGGGCGTCAAAGGCGCCGCCCCCTACAAAGCGAAAATCGACAGACGACCGTAGGGGCGGACGACCCTGTCCGCCCGTCCGAACAATGTAGGGGCGGATATCATCCGCCCGCTTTTCCGCGCAAAGCGCGGAATGCCTTCCCCTCAAGGGGAAGGTGGCCGAACGCAGTGAGGCCGGATGAGGTGTTCCGCCGCAGGCGGCAATTTGATTTTACGCTCGCTGCGCGAGCTACACCTCATCAGTCTGCTTCGCAGACAGCTTC
>CAZGOO010000033.1:0-7626 GCA_964527505.1 uncultured Oscillospiraceae bacterium
TGCTGGCCGACCACGTCGTCGAAGGTGCGCGGACGGCATTTTCTGTAAAGCGCCTGATACCACTTCCCCGCCTCCTTTTTACGCTCTGTTGAAAAACGCAGGAGCGCCCGGCGCCCCTGCGACTTCGACCCATGACAAGATCGCACACCCGCATTTGAATCTGCAGCTCCACCCGTTTCCCGCGCAGCCGGCTCAGAGACGGCTGACTCGCGGCACACGAACCGATCCGCTTAATGCTGCTCGGTTCCCCGCCTGACATGGTTCACGGGAGTTCGTTGCGCAAGACCGACTCCTCAACACCGCTTACGCGGACAGACGGCACAGTGCAGACCCGGGTGCGGGAATTCGCCCCTGCTTTAGCGGATTGCAGGTACAGGGCACCGCTATCTCCCCGGTTAGTGCGACCTTGTCATGGGTCGAAGAAAGAATTTAATTGAGTTTGCTTTCGATGTAGTCGGCCAGTGCGCCGACCGTCTCGAGCTTTACGTCGCCCTCGATTTCAAAATCCGCGCCGAGCTCTTCTTCCATATCCATAATCATCTCGACCATGTCCAGAGAATCCAGATGCAGGCTCTCGAACGTCGTCTCGCGGGACATCTCCTGCGCGGGAATATCGAGCTGCTCGGAAAGATAGCGCACGATTTTTTCAAACATGATTTCACGCTCCGCTTCTGTTTATTCTTTCCCCTATCAGTATATGATACGGATTTTTTCGGAAAAGTCAAGCATTTTTTTCGAGGCGCAATTCTCAGTTCAGAAAATCGCGCAGCATCTTGATGCGCGAGGGGTGGCGCAGCTTGCGAATGGCCTTCGCTTCAATCTGGCGGATGCGCTCGCGCGTCACGTCAAAGGCCGCGCCGACTTCTTCGAGCGTGTGCATTCTGCCGTCTACCATGCCGTAGCGCAGGCGCAGAACCTCACGCTCGCGCGGCGTGAGCGTCATCAAAACGTCGGAGAGCTGCTGGCGCAGCATCGCGTAGTCCGCAGCCTCGGGCGGCTCGTCGGTCGCCTCATCGCGCAGAAAATCGCCGAGATGGCTGTCGTCCTCTTCGCCGACGGGCGTTTCGAGCGAGATCGGCTCCTGCCCGAGACGCATGACCTCCTCCACCTTTTCCGCAGGAAGATGCAGCTTGTGCGCAACTTCTTCGGCGGTCGGCTCGCGGCCGAGCTCCTGCACCAGTTCGTGCGTCACGCGCGAGACGCGGTTGATTGTTTCGACCATGTGCACGGGGATGCGGATGGTTCTTGCATGGTCGGCAATGGCGCGGGAGATGGACTGGCGAATCCACCATGTGGCATAGGTGGAGAATTTATAGCCCTTGGTATAGTCAAATTTCCCGACGGCTTTCAAAAGGCCGAGGTTGCCCTCCTGAATCAAATCGAGAAACGGCAGTCCCCTGCCGACATAGCGCTTGGCAATCGACACGACCAGCCGCAGATTCGACTCGACCATCCGCCGATGCGCCGCGTCGTCGCCGTCGGCGAGCTTTTTCGCCGTCTCCTGCTCCTGCTCGGAGGTCAGAAGCGGGATTTTTCCGATTTCTTTCAGGTACATCCGCACGGGGTCGTTGAGGCTCATGGAATCGGAAACTTCGTCGGTGTCGATGAGCGTTTCCTCTTTTTCCAGCTCCAGCTCCTCGGCACTGGGCGCAAGCTCCTCCGGACGCTCAAGCAGACCCACCATATCCGAAAGGTCGATCTCCACGCCCGCTTCGTCGAGCGCATCGTAGACCGCTTCGCTCTGGCGGTCGTCCGCGCCGACTTCGTCGAGCGCGTCGATCAGGTCGCCCGAGCGCACCTTTTTCCCTTTCGCTGCCTGCTCCACAAACGCCTGTAATTTTTCGTTCAGCTTTTCTTCACCCATTGCCGTTCATTCCTTTCTTCTTTCGCAGAGATTCCTGAAGCTTCCGAAGCGCGTCGGCATCGGAAGTCATCGTTCGGTTGCGGTATTCCTCGCAGACGGTGCGCACGCAGTCGTCAAAGGCCGCCTCGCCGCCGAGCGCGTCGTCTTTTTGCAAAACGGCGGTCAAATGCGCCATTTCGCCGGGCGTGAGCACCTCGGACAGCGCCGAGGGCGTAAGCGCAAGGTCCTGCGCGGCACGATCTCGCAGCGCGGCAAAGCATTTTGCAAACATCGGCACGCTGAATGTCTCCTCGCCGAACGCCTGCGCGCGCGCCATCAGTTCCGGTCGGCGGAAAAGCATTCGCAGAATGTTCTCTTCCGCGACGGCCGAGCGCAGATCGTCGTAGCGCAGATTTCTGTCCGACGGGCGCACAGACGCGGCGATGTCGAGGTCTTTTTTCTCCTGCTCGCGGCGGTTTCGCTCCGAGCGGCGCTTATAGGCGCGGGAAATTTCCTGCTTCATCACGTCCTCGCTCAGCCCCGCCGCCTGCGCGGCGCGCGCGCCGTAGATCTCGCGCTCGACGGGCGTCGAGAGCGTGCAGATGAGCTCCGCCGCCTGCTTGGCAAATTCCACTTTCTGCTCGTCGAGCGACAAATCGAACTTCATTTGCAAAGAGCGCAGGCGGTACTGCGCCTGATTTTCCGCGCCGTCGAGTAGCAGCCGGAAGCGGTCTGCGCCGAATTTTTGCAGATATTCATCGGGGTCTTTCGCCCCCTGCATCCGCAAAACGCGCACGCGCAGTCCCGTTTTTTCGAGCATCGGGATGGCTCTGCGGGTGGCATTTTGCCCCGCCTCGTCGCCGTCGTAGGTCAAAACGACCTCATCGGTGTATTTGCTCAAAAGGTCGGCGTGCTCCTGCGTGAGGGAGGTGCCGAGCGAAGCGACGGCGCAGTCGAAGCCGTAGCGGTGCAAGGTAACGGTGTCCATATAGCCTTCGGTGAGGACAAGATAGGGAAATTTCGTCTTTTTCGCGAGATTCAGCCCGAACAGATTCTTTCGCTTGTTGAAAATCATCGTCTCGGGCGAGTTGAGATATTTGGGCGTGGAGTCGTCCATCACGCGCCCGCCGAAGCCGATGACATTGCCGCGCGTGTCGATGATGGGAAACATCAGCCGGTTTCGGAAGCGGTCGTAGAGCGTGCCCTTTTCGCGGTTTTGCAGCACAAGGCCGACGTCCAAAAGCTCCTGCTTGGAATAGCCCTTGGCCGTCATCGCCTTAAGCAGCGCCGTCCAGCGGTCGGGAGCAAAGCCGATGCCGAAGCGGGTCAAAGTTGCCCCGTCAAGGCCGCGCCTTTGCGCGTAGTCACGCCCAGCCGCGCCGAGGGGCGTTTTGAGCTGCGCGTGAAACCAGCGCGCCGCGTCCTTGCACAAAGCCCACAGGCGCTCTTTTTTGCGGTACTCCGAGCGATACGCCTCGTCTTCGGGAATTTCCAGATTCGCCCGCTTTGCAAGAAAACGCACCGCGTCGGGATAGGAGAGGTTTTCAATCTCCATGATGAAATTCACCGCGCCGCCGCCTTTGTGACAGCCGAAGCAGTAGAAAATGCCCTTTTCGGGAGAGACGGAGAACGATGCGGTTTTTTCGCCGTGAAAGGGGCACAGCCCGAAGAGGTTGCCGCCCTTGCGCGTGAGCGCGACATACTGCCCGACAACGTCCTCGATGGGGTTTCGCTGATTCAGTTCGTCCAAAAATGCGGGCGGAAATGCCATACTTCTCCCCTCCTTTGCGCCGTCAGCCCCGCACCTGCCACGAAAGCGGGATAAACAGCTCCTCGTATTTGTACATTGCGTATTTATCGGTCATCCCGGCGATATAGTCGCAAACCGTGCGCTCCATTCCCTCAAAGGAAAGCTGCGGCAGAAAATCGGGCGGAAGACGCTCGGGATTCTTCAGATAATATTCGTAAAGCTGCTGCAAAATATGCCGCGCCTTGGATTCTTCGCCCTTGGCAACGGGGTTTTTATAGACCCGCTCAAACATGAAGCTGCGCAGCGCCTCCATGGCCTCGTCCACTTCTTCGTCCATGCCGAGCTCGCCCGAAGAAAGCGTGTGGGAAATCATGTTCATCACAAGCGTGTTGATGCGCTCGCGGTGCGAATCGCCCAGAATCAGCGAAATTTCGCGTGGGATGTCCGCGTCGGTCAAAATGCCCGCGCGCATGGCGTCGTCGATGTCGTGGTTAATGTAGGCGATCTGGTCGGATTTGCGCAAAATCTGCCCCTCGAGCGTCTCGGGCAGGCGACTGTTGCGGCTGTGGCCGAGGATGCCCATGCGCACCTCGTAGGTCAGGTTCAAGCCCTGCCCGTCTTTTTCCAAAAGATCGACCACGCGCAGCGACTGCTCGTTGTGCCGAAAAGGCTGCCCCATCACTTCGCTGAGCGCCACTTCGCCCGCATGGCCGAACGGCGTGTGCCCGAGGTCGTGGCCGAAGGCGATGGCCTCGACCAAGTCCTCATTGAGCCGCAGGGCGCGGGTTATGGTGCGCGCGATGCGCGCGACCTCCAAGGTGTGGGTCATGCGGGTGCGGTAGTGGTCGCCCTCCGGCTGCAAAAAGACCTGCGTCTTGTGCATCAGGCGGCGAAAGGATTTGCTATGTAAAATGCGGTCGCAGTCGCGCTGATAGCAGGTGCGCACCTCGTCCGGCGTTTCCTCCGTCAGGCGCATCCGCCCGCGCGAAGCGTCGGAAAACTGCGCTTTTTCGCTCAGCGTCAGGTGCTCGAGCTGCTCGTGCTGCTCGCGAATGGTCATACCTGTCCCTCCTTTGTCAGCGGAAATGCGCGGTAGATGTTCTCGCCTGTTAAGCCCTCAATCGTTCCGTTCGAGAGGTCAAAAATTCTTGCCAGAAACGGCTGCGTCTGCGCTTCGGGAAGCAAGAGGTCGAAGCCGACATCCGCGCCGAAGTCCGTGTTTTCGATCACGCCGCCAAAGGCGGCAACTTCGAGCCTGACGCGCTCGTACCAGTTGTACGGACACGGCAGATAGAGCTTCGTCCACACGCGCTTGATGGACCGCCCCGCCGCGTCGAGGCCGATTTTTGCGCTGTGCGCATAGGCGCGGACAAGCCCGCCCGCTCCGAGCAGAACGCCGCCGAAGTAGCGCGTGACCACGCAGGTCACATTGAACATTTCCTCCCGCTGCAACACCTGCAAGACGGGCATTCCCGCCGTACCGCCCGGCTCGCCGTCGTCGGAAAAGCGCACCGCGCCGTCGCGGATGATGTAGGCATACACATTGTGCGTCGCGTCCCAGTGGGTTTCGCGAATCTGCTTGATGCGCGCGAGGGCTTCTTCTTCGGTGTCGGTTTTGAAAATGTGGCCGATAAAGCGCGAGCGGCGCTCGATAAATTCCGCAGAGGCGTCCTGCGTCGGAACTCGGTATTCTTTCATTGCCCGCTCTCCCGCAGAAAGCGGCGGTAGCGCCCGTAAAGCTCCTCGGAGCAGACCGCTTCGACTTCAATTCCCTCGGCGGTGTATTCCGAAGAGAGCACTTTCGCCTGATCGTGCAGAATCTCCAGAACGCCCGCCTCGTTATAAGGCAGAAGCAGCTTCACGCGGTGCAGTGCGCCCGAGAGGATCTTCTCGATGCGCTGCAAAAGTGCCTGCGCGCCGACGCCGCTGCGCGCGCAAAGCGCCAGATCGTCCGCGCCGGAGGGCAGATTCGTCGGGTCGTCGAGCAGGTCTGCCTTGTTGTAAACGCGCAGAACGGGCACATTCGGCTTTGCAAGCTGCGAAATTAAGCGGTCAACGACCGCAATGTGCGCTTCGCGCAGCGGGTCGGACGCGTCGATGACGTGCAAAAGAAGGTCGGCATATTGCAGCTCCTCAAGTGTTGCCTTGAAGGCTTCGATGAGGTGGTGCGGCAATTTTGCGATAAAGCCGACGGTGTCGGAGAGCAAAACCTCCAAGTGTTCCGACACGCACAGGCGGCGCGTGGTCGTATCGAGCGTGTCGAAGAGGCGATCGTTTGCCTCAATGCCCGCATCGGTCAGAAGATTTAAGAGCGTGGATTTGCCCGCATTTGTGTAGCCGACCAGCGCCACAACAGGCACGGAATTTTTCAGCCGACGCTCGCGCTGCACGCCGCGCACCTTGCGCACCTCGGCAAGCTCCGCTTTCAGGCGCGTGATGCGCTCGCGGATGTGGCGGCGGTCGGTTTCGAGCTTCGTTTCGCCCGGGCCGCGCGTGCCGATGCCGCCGCCGAGACGCGACATGGACTTGCCCATGCCGCTCAGGCGCGGCAGAATATACTGATACTGCGCCAGCTCCACCTGCAAGCGGCCCTCGGCCGTGCGGGCGCGCTGCGCGAAAATATCGAGGATGAGCGCGCTGCGGTCTAACACGGTCACGCCCGTGATTTCTTCCAGCGCGCGGATCTGCGAGGGGGAAAGCTCGTTGTCAAAAATCGCCATCGTCGCGTCGTTGCGCTCGATGAGCTCCTTGAGCTCGAGCGCCTTGCCCTCGCCGAGGAAGCTGTGCGGGTCGGGATTCGGGCGGTTTTGCAGCAGCTTGGCCGCGCACTCGCCGCCGGCGGTCTGCAAGAGGGCTTCGAGCTCATCGAGCGAAGCGTCCGTCGCCGTTTCTTCGGCGGAAAAGCAGGGGCAGTTGAGTCCCGCCAACACCGCGCGTTCGGCGGCGGCCGTATTGTTCAAATTCATTCTTTTTTCTCCATAAAGCGACAGGATATAAAAAAGTCCGCACCGATACGGTGCGGACTGCAAGGATCACTTCAGACCGAACTTCTTGTTGAAACGGTCAACACGTCCACCGGTGTCAACCAGCTTCTGCTTGCCGGTATAGAAAGGGTGGCACTTGGAGCAAATTTCAACCTTAATGTCCTTCTTGGTAGAACCGGTCTCAATAATCTCGCCGCACGCGCATCTGATCGTCGTCTGTTCGTACTTCGGATGGATACCTTCCTTCACTGCTTTCACCTCTTTCTTGTAGTCATAAAAGAGCGCAATCGCCCTTTTGATTTCAATCGCCCGAATATAGTATCACAACTTTTTAGAAAATGCAAGCACTTTTTTCGGATTTTTTACAAAAAATATTCCGAAAGAACAAAGCCCGTCGCAAAGGATTTTCTCGGGACGCTTTTTGCCGTCAAATGCGAAAAACGCGGGCTTTTTGCTCCGTCTGCGCCGCGAACTCGTCCGTTTCCGCAAACAGGGTGTACAAGTCGCCGCTTCGCCGCTCCAGCTCGGCATATTCGCAGCGCGCGGCGCGCGCGCCGGTGTGCAGAAGCGGAATACTTCCCTCTTTTTTCGCGCGGCGCAAAATTTCCTGCCCGCGCGCATCCGTCGCCAAAACGCGTACATAGGGCGCGGGCTTTTCGAGCATTTCCCGGGAAATGCCGAGATACGCGCAAAGAAGCAGGCGCATGAGGCGCGTGTGGGTATAGCGCTTGGACTTTGCCGCCGCGACGATTTCGTCCAGCGTCGCCTCCTCGCGGCAGGCGCGCAGCACCCGCCGCCAGAGCCCCTCGTTTCCGTAAGGAAGCGCTTCAAATTCGCTTTCCGGCATCGCGCGAAGCCGCGCAAGCCATGCGCGCTGCCCCGCGCGTACCGTGTGGCGCGTGGCGTTTTGAAAGCAGGCCAGCGCTTCTTCGGGCACATAGCCCCGCCAGTCGGTGCTTTCGCGCAAAAACGACGCCGAGGGCGCGGCTTTGTCGCTGCCGCCGTGATAGTCCCCGTCTCTTTGCAGAACCCACGGCTCCATGCGGCTG
>CAZGOO010000034.1:0-7324 GCA_964527505.1 uncultured Oscillospiraceae bacterium
CCAAGTTTCCATAAGGAGTACCTATGAATTTTATTGAACTTCTTTTGACCGGTGTGGCGTTGTCAATGGACGCGTTTGCCGTCTCCGTAAGCAAGGGGCTTTCGGCCGGACGCGTGCGCGTGCGCCACGGGCTCATTGCCGGCGCGTATTTCGGCGGCTTTCAGGCGCTCATGCCTTTCCTCGGCTGGCTTCTGGCGGGGCTCTTTGCCGACGCCATCCGCAGCTTCGACCACTGGGTCGCCTTCCTTCTGCTCGCGCTCATCGGCGCGAATATGCTGCGCGAGGCGCTCTCGCGCGACAAAGACGAGGACGCGCCCGACCCCTCGTTCGGCGTGCGGACGATGCTGCCTCTGGCCATCGCGACAAGCATCGACGCGCTGGCTACGGGCGTCTCCTTCGCGCTGACGGACACGAACATCTACCTTGCCATCACCGTCATCGGCTGCACCACCTTCCTCTTCTCCGCCGTCGGCGTGAAGATCGGCAGCATTTTCGGCCTGAAATACAAGCGCAGCGCCGAGATCATCGGCGGCGTGATTCTGATTTTAATGGGTGTGAAGATCCTTTTGGAGCACCTTGCGGGGGCAGCATGACGGAGCTTTGGGACTTGCTTGATGCCGAGCGCCGTCCGCTCGGAAAAACGCACACGCGCGGCCTGCCGCTTCCTGCGGGGGCGTACCACTTGGCGGTGTTCGTGTGGGTGTTTAACGCGCAGGGGCAGGTGCTTCTGACGCGTCGCGCGCCGGAAAAAGCGCACTACGGCGGCCTCTGGGCGGCCACGGGCGGCGCGGCCATCGCGGGCGAAAACAGCCGCGAGGCGGTGAAGCGCGAATTGTGCGAGGAGACGGGCCTTTGCGCCCGCGCGGAGGATTTTGTGCTGCTGCAAAGCGTGCGCTCGGACGAACGCGCCTATTTTTCCGACATCTATCTTCTGCGCGCGGACGTTCCGCTCGAGGATTTGACCATGCAGCCGGGCGAGACGACCGAAGCCCTCTGGGCAAGCCGCGAAACGCTCGAATCGCTCATCGCGCGCGGGGAATTTGCCGCGCCCGATGCCGCGCGATATTTCGCCATGAAAGCCGACTTTGCCGAATATCTGAGATGAAGCCCGCACGCGCGGGCTTTTTTCTTTTATACCGATGAGGCAATACACCGATAGGCGCACGAAGCGCCCGAAAGCACCAATCCGCCGCTCACGGACACGAAACGGCAGTTGTACCAAATTTATTACCCGTTTTTCTGTCGTTTTCACGAATTGACCTGCGACACATTTTGCGATATAATAGAGAGACGAATAGGAATCCCGAATTTTCCGCCCTTTGGAGGATGATTTATGAAAGTGCTTATCATCAATCCCGGCGCTGTCTCGACCAAAATTGCTGTCTATGACGAGCGGACAGAGCTTTTCCGCGCGAACATCGAGCACGAGGCTTCCGAGCTGGTGCGCTTTGCCCATGTCGTGGAGCAGACGCCGTTCCGCGAAGAAGTCATCCGCCGCACCCTTGAGCAGGCGGGCTACACCCTGCGCGACTTCGACGCGATTTGCAGCCGCGGCGGCCTTTTGCGCCATATTCCCTCCGGCACCTACGCCATCAACGACCGCGTGCTGGCCGATATCGAAAACCCGCCCTACGGCGAGCACGCGTCCAACCTCGGCGCGGCCATCGCCAAGCGCCTTGCCGACGAAGTCGGCATCCCGGCCTACTTCGTAGACCCCGTCTCCGTGGACGAAATGAGCGAGCTTGCGCACGTTTCCGGCTTTGCCGGGATGCAGCGCGAGAGCTTCTTCCACGCACTCAACCAGAAATCCACCGCCCGCCGCCTTGCCGCGCAGCTCGGCAGGAAGTATGAAGAGCTCAACCTCATCGTTGTTCACCTCGGCGGCGGCGTTTCGGTCGCGGCGCACGAAAAGGGCGTCGTGGTCGATGACTACAATGTAAAAGACGACGGCTCGATGGGCATGGACCGCTCGGGCGCTCTGCCCGTCAACGCGGTCATTAACCTCTGCTACTCCGGCAAAACGAAGGCCGAAGTGAAGAAAATGCTGGCCTACGACGGCGGCGTTTACAGCTATCTCGGCACGAAAGACTTCCGCGAAGTCGAGCGCCGCGCGTTCTCCGGCGAGGATGCACAGGCCAACCTCATCTTCCGTGCCTTTGCCTACCAGCTCTCGAAAGACATCGGCGCCATGGCGGCCGTGCTGCGCTTCAAGGTAGACGGCATCGTCTTTACCGGCGGCATGGCGCATTCCGAGCGCTTCTGCGACGAGATCGCCTCCTACGTTGCGCCCATCGCGCCGATCTACCGCCTGCCGGGCGAAAACGAAATGGCCGCGCTGGCCGAGGGCGCAATGCGCGTTCTGCACGGCGAGCCGGCAAAGGAATATTAAGGAGGCTTACCGCGATGCAGATCAATACTTACGACGATATTCTGCGCGCCGCGCAATCGCCGGAAACCAAGCGCACGCTGGCCGTCGCGCAGGCAAACGACGAAGCGGTGCTCTCGGCCGTGGCGCAGGCGCGCCGCGCGGGGATGGTGAATGCCATTTTGACCGGCTCCGTCGAAGCGATTCGCGCGCAGCTTGCCGCACTCGGCGAAAACGAAGCCGACTACACGCTCATTGACGCGCCCGACGACGAGACGGCGGCGCGCGAGGCCGTGCGTCTGGTGCGCGAGGGGAAAGCAGACGCCTTGATGAAGGGTCTTTTGGGCACGGCAACGCTCATGCGCGCGGTGGTTGACCGCGAAAACGGCATCCGCACGGGAAGTATCATCTCGCACCTGATGTTCTACGAAGTTCCCGGGCATAAGCTCCTGTGCCTGACCGACGGCGGCATGAACACCTTCCCCGATCTGGAGAAAAAAGAGCAGATTCTGGAGCACGCCGCGCGTGCGCTGAAGAAATTCGGCAAGACGGAGTTTACCGCCGCCTGCGTCTGCGGCGCGGAGGTCGTCAACCCGAAGATTCAATCGAATCTCGACGCGCAGGCGCTTGCCGAAAAGAATCCCTACTGGCAGGAAACTTACGGCATGACCGTCTACGGCCCCGTGGGTCTGGATTTGGCCGTCTCGAAAGAGGCCGTCGCGCACAAGCACTACGGCGTTTCCTGCGCGGGCGAAGCGGACATTCTGCTCGTTCCGAACTACGAAGTGGGCAACGGCATCGGCAAGGCCATGACCTGCTTTGCCCATGCGCGCAACGCAGGCGTCATCGTCGGCGCGCGCGTGCCGATCATTCTCGTTTCCCGCTCCGACTCCGTCGAGAGCAAGCTCGCGTCCATCGCTCTGGGCTGCGTGCTCTGAGATTTTTACAAGCAGCGCGTGTCCGCACGCGAAAAGATACGAAACAAGGAGGATTCTCTATGAAGCATCTGATGACCGGCAACGAAGCCGCCGCGCGCGGCGCATACGAAGCGGGTGTACAGGTCTGCTCGGCTTACCCCGGCACCCCCAGCACCGAAATTTTTGAAAACCTGCCGCAGTACAAAGACTCTCTCTACTGCGAGTGGGCCCCGAACGAAAAGGTCGCCACCGAGGTCGCCTACGGCGCGGCCATCGCGGGTGCAAGAAGCCTGACGGCCATGAAGCACGTCGGCGTGAACGTTGCGGCAGACCCCATCTTCACCGCCGCCTACAACGGCCTTTCCGGCGGTATGGTCATCGTCTCGGCCGACGACCCCTCGATGCACTCCTCGCAGAACGAGCAGGACAACCGCTACTACGCCCGCGCGGCGAAGATGGCGATGGTCGAGCCGTCGGATTCGCAGGAATGCAAGGACTTTATGAAAGCCGCCTTTGAAATTTCCGAGCAGTTCGGCGTGCCCGTCCTCTACCGCACCACCACCCGCGTGTGCCATTCGAAGAGCTTGGTCGAATTCGCCGAGCGCGAGGAAAAGCAGATTCCGCCCTTTGAGCGCAACATCCGCGCGCGCGTCTGCACCCCCGCCTTTGCCTATGAAAACCACGCCATTTTGGAAGAAAAGCTCGCCCGTCTGGAAGAGTACTCCAACAAGAGCCCGCTGAACCGCGTGGAAATGGCCGGCTCGAAGATCGGCGTTGTCACCGCTTCCATTGCCTATCAGTATGCCAAAGAAGTGTTCCCCGAGGACGCTTCCTTCCTCAAGCTCGGCATGACGAACCCCCTGCCGATGCAGCTCATCCGTGACTTTGCCTGCAAAGTCGAAAAGCTCTATGTGATTGAAGAGCTCGAACCCATCATGGAAGAGCAGATCCGCGCCGCCGGCATCGAGTGCGTCGGCAAGGAGCTCACGGGCAAGCTCTATGAGTTCAACCCGCAGATTCTGCGCGAGCGCCTCTTCGGCGAAAAGGCGAAAACGGTCGATGTCGGCGTGCAGGCCGTCTCCCGCCCGCCCGCGCTGTGCCCGGGCTGCCCGCACCGCGGCTTCTTCTACACCGTCAGCAAGCACAAGGACTTCGTCGTCGGCGGCGATATCGGCTGCTATACGCTCGGCTGCTCCGCTCCGCTGAACGCGCTCGACTCCGTTTTGTGCATGGGCGGCGGCTTCACCGTGCCGATGGGCATGGCCAAGGCGTTTGCCGCAGCGGGCGACAAGACCCACAAGGTCTTCGGCGTCGTGGGCGATTCCACCTTCTTCCACTCCGGCATGACCGGCGCGGCGGAAATCCTCTACAACGGCGGCGGCGTCATTCCCGTCGTGCTCGACAACCACATCACCGGCATGACCGGCCATCAGGAAAACCCCGGCTCGGGCTACAATCTCCAAGGCGAGATTGCCGCAGCCATTAAGATTGAAAACGTTCTGGCCGGCCTCGGCTATGAAAACATCATCATCGTCGATCCGCAGGATTTGGAAGCGATGGAAAAGGCGATGCTCGATGCGGCCGCGTCGGAGAAGCCCGCCGCCATCATCTGCCGCCGTCCGTGCCTGCTCATCAAGCGCATGAAGCACGACATCGGCAAGTGCGTCGTCGATACCGAAAAGTGCGTCGGCTGCAAGAAGTGCCTCAAGGTGGGCTGCCCCGCCGTGATGGTCAAGGATAAGAAGTCGTTCATCGACCCGACGCTCTGCGTCGGCTGCACGGTCTGCGCGCAGGTCTGCCCGGTGAACGCCATTTCGCGCAAGGAGGACTGAATTATGGCAACGAAACACGCTCTTCTCGTCGGTGTCGGCGGTCAGGGTGCCATTTTAGTGGCAAAGATTCTCGTCGGCGGTCTGCTTCGCGCGGGCTACGACGTAAAAATGTCCGAAGTTCACGGCATGAGCCAGCGCGGCGGCTCCGTCTCCACGCAGGTGCACTGGGGCGAAAAGGTTTACGCGCCCGTCATCGGCGAGGGCGAAGCGGATATCCTCGTCTCGTTCGAGAAGATGGAGGCCGTGCGCTACGCGAAGTTCCTCAAGCCCGAGGGCGTCGCCGTCGTCAACGACTATGAGATGGCTTCTTCCACCATCGCCGCCGGCCTCGTGGAGTACCCCGCCGGCTGTCTGGAAGCGATGAAGTCCCACTTCAAGACCTATTCTCTCGATGCCGGCCGCATCGCCGTGGAGCTGGGCAACGCCAAGTGCATGAACGTCGTCCTCTTCGGCGCGATGACCAAGGCGCTCGCCCTCGACAACATCGACTGGGAGCAGGTCATCACCGAGACCGTCCCGCCGAAGTTCCTTGAGCTCAACCTGCGCGCTTTCCGCGCGGGCCGCGACGCGGCGAAATAAGGGGGAGCCATGGTCAATCAGGATATGAAGCGCCTCGGCGCAATGCGCTCTTGCATCCGCGAGCTGTTTGAATACGGCCTGCACCGCAAGGCCATCGTCGGCGCGGAAAACGTGTTCGACTACTCCCTCGGCAACCCCTCCATCCCCGCGCCCGCCAAGGTCGGCGAGGCCATCTGCGAAGCCGTCCGCACCGAAAGCTCCCTCAGCCTGCACGGCTACACCCCCGCCGTCGGCTGCGCCGAGCTGCGCGAAGCCGTGGCGGCCGACCTCAACCGCCGCTTCGATGCGCACGTCCGCCCGCAGAACCTCTTCTTCACCTGCGGCGCCGCCCCCGGGCTGATTGCCGTCATGCGTGCGCTGAGCGCGCCCGAGGCCGAGATCATCGCCATCGCGCCGCATTTCCCCGAATACCGCCCCTTTGCCGAGAACAACGGCTGCAAGCTGACAGTCGTTTCGGCGGATGTGGAAAATTTCCAGATCGATTTCGACGCGCTTGCCGCCGCGATTAACCCCAACACGCAGGCCGTCATCGTCAACTCCCCGAATAACCCCTCCGGCGCGGTCTATTCCGAGGAGACGCTTCGCCGTCTGGCGGCGCTCCTGCTTGAACGCGGCGAGGCTTACGGCAAGCCCATCTACATCATCGCCGATGAGCCCTACCGCGAGCTGGTCTACGGCGGCGTGAAGGTGCCCTTTATCCCGAATCTGTACAAAAACACCATCGTGTGCTATTCGTGGTCGAAGTCTCTGTCGCTGCCCGGCGAGCGCATCGGCTATGTGCTCGTGCCCGATGCGGCCGACGACAGCGAAAACGTGTTCGCCGCCGTCATGGGCGCCGCCCGCGCGACGGGTCATGTGTGCACGCCGTCTCTCATTCAGCACGCCGTGGCGCGCTGCCTCGATTGCGAGCCCGATCTTCTGGCGTATGACCGCAACCGCCGCCTGCTCTATGAGCGCCTGACGGCCATGGGCTATTCCATGGCGAAGCCCGACGGCGCGTTCTACCTCTTCATCAAAGCCCCCGGCGGCGACTGCACCGCGTTCTGCGAGGCGGCAAAGCAGCGCGACCTGCTTCTGGTTCCCGGCGACGACTTCGGCTGCCCCGGCTACTTCCGCATCTGCTACTGCGTCGAGGAAGATATGATTCTGCGCAGTCTGCCCGTGTTCGAGCAGCTCATCGCGCAGTTCTAAGACCGTTTCACAAACAAGGCAGACGCACGCAAACGCGCGTCTGCCTTTTTTCTTGAAAATCATCCGCTTCCATGATACAATAAAAGAAAAAGGAGCAAACGCAATGTACATTTCCGAAAGTATTCTCTATGTCGGCGTGAACGACCGCAAGGTAGACCTCTTTGAGGGGCAGTACCCCGTGCCGAACGGCGTTTCGTACAACTCTTATGTGATTTTAGACGAAAAAATCGCCGTGATGGATACGGTCGATGCGGGCTTTACCCACGAATGGCTCGATCACCTCGACTCCGCCCTTGCCGGCCGCAAGCCGGACTATCTCGTCGTGCAACATATGGAGCCCGACCACGCGGCAAATGTCGCCAATTTCAAGAAAGTTTACCCCGACGCGACGGTCGTGGCAAGCGCAAAGGCATTTTCGATGATGCAGCAGTTTTTCGGCA
>CAZGOO010000035.1:0-7262 GCA_964527505.1 uncultured Oscillospiraceae bacterium
TCCCCGCCGGGGGCGACGCGGTCGGATTTGAAATCCAGCACGACAAGCCCGTCCTCTTCAAAGAAGCAGCAGTCCGTCACGCCCTGAAGCAAAATCTTCTCCTCGGCAAAGCCGAAGTGGCTCGCATCCTCCAAAACGGAAAATTTGAACTCGCGCACCACGCGCTCGGCGCGCAAAACGCGCTGCCCCGTCGCGGAGGAAAAGAAATTCGTGAGCTTATTGGGCTCGACGGCCTCGGCCTGCTGCGCGGTGAGATACTCCTGCCGCACAAGTCGCGCAAGCTCCTCGCGCGCGCCCTCAAGCGTCGCGCAGCGGGCATAATCGACAAACTGCATCGCCAGATGCACCGCCGTGCCGCGCTCGGCGGCGGTGAGCGGACGGCGGCCGACCAGGAATCCCGGCTTCGGCAGGCGAACGGGAAGCTCCGGCGGCGCCTCGGGCAGCTCTTCGTCCATCGCGCGCCCTTTGAGCTGCGTGGCGGTGAGCTTCGAAGGCGTCGCGCAGGCCGCCGCATAGGGGTACGGCGGAAGAAACTCCGCCTGCGGCATTTCTTCGGGCGCCTGCGCCTCGTCGCGCGGCGCCTCGCCCGACAGGGGCGATTGGGGGTAGCTCACGATTTTCCACGGG
The DNA here is from genome assembly GCA_964527505.1 of uncultured Oscillospiraceae bacterium. Classification (GTDB taxonomy): domain Bacteria; phylum Bacillota; class Clostridia; order Oscillospirales; family Oscillospiraceae; genus JAZOXB01. Next base: position 628 of record CAZGOO010000035.1, read on the forward strand.
TACTGCGGCACGCTCCGCTCCTCCGGCGGGAGGATTTGGGGGAATGCCCTGCCCATTTCGCTGCGCAAAAGCGCCGCGCAGTACAGCCACTGCGCCATGGACTCCGCCTGCGCAACGAGCGCCGCGCTCGGCTGCCGCGTAACTTGCAGGGAAAGCGCTTCGAGCTGTTTTGCAGGATTTTTCCCCGTGCAGAAGAGCAGAAGCCGCTGCTGCGCGCGCGTCATTGCCACATACAACACCCGCAGCTCCTCGGAAATCGACTGATTTTTCGTGCGGCGGGCGATGGCATTTCGCGCGATTCCGGAAAATACGACGCCCTCCTGCGGGTCGGTCACGCTGCAACCGATGCCGAGCTCGGGGTCGGTCAGAACCGTCTGATACGCATCGCGCAGGTTGAATTTCTTGCTCAGATCCGCAAGAATGACCACGGGAAATTCCAATCCCTTGGATTTGTGGATGCTCATGATGCGCACGGCGTTGCTCCCGCCCGCCGCTTCGGCGTCGAGCCCTCTGCTTTGAAGCTGCTCGATTCGGCGCAGAAACGCCGACACGCCGAGCGCGTCGCCCCGATCAAAATCGTCGGCGAGCGCCAGAAAGCGCTCCATATCGCGCCGCGCCTGCGAATTTCCGACGCAGTAGACATCGGCAAAGCCCGTTTTTTCGTCGATGATATCCAGCAGCGTGCGCATCGAATCCAGCCGCGCCGTCGAGCGCAGCTCCGAAAGAAGCCGCACGGTCTTTTCGCTTTCCGCATCGGCGCAAAGCGCGTCGTAAAGGTCGCCCTGCGCGTGCGCGGCGCGAATGCGCGCAAGCGCATCGGCCGTGTAGCCGAAAACGGGCGAAAGGAGCACGCTCAAAAGCGCAACATCCTGATGCGGATTCGACAAAACGCGCAAAAGCGCCGTCAGAAAGCGGATGTGCGGCGTATCGAAGAGGTCCTCGTTTCCGCACGCGCTCTCGACGCCCACGGCGCGAAGCGCCGCAGCGTAGACAGGTGCGCGGTTTTTCACCGAGCGCAGAAGAATCACGATGTCCTGCGCGCGAATCGGGCGCTCGCCGTCGGCCTCTTTCAGCGTGCCGAAATCCAGAAGCTCCCGCACGCGGCGCGCAAGCGCGGCGGCGTCGCAGGAAACGGTGTCGTCCGTCTCGGCTTCGACGATGTGCAGCTCTACCGCCGGCTCGTCGAGCGCGGGATACTCCCCGCGTCCGGGGCGAAGCGCCTGCGCGGAGGTATATTCCAGCCCGCCCGTGCGCTTGGTCATCAAAAGAGAAAACACATCGTTGACCGCCGAAAGAATCTGCGGGTGCGAGCGGAAGTTTTCCGAAAGCACGATCTTGCGCGGCTGAGCGTCTTTGGCCTGTGTGTGCTCGGCGAACGACTCATATTTCGAGAGGAAAATGCCGGGGTCTGCAAGGCGGAAGCGGTAAATCGACTGCTTCACATCGCCCACGAAAAAGAGCTTGTTCTCGCCGAGCACGGAAAAAATCGCATCCTGTACGGCGTTCGTGTCCTGATATTCATCGACCATGATCTCCGTAAAGCGCGCGGAGAGGTCGCGCGCCGTGGCCGTCTGCCGCCCGTCTTTGCACAGAAGGCAGTAGGCTTCGTGCTCCAAATCGGCATAGTCTGCATACCTTCTGCGGCGTTTTTCTTCGGTGTAGAGCGCCTCGAAGCGGGCCGTGAGCGCCACAAGCCCGCGCAGCGCCGGGGCGGTATCGGCAAGGTCGCGCAGCGCGTCGGCGGCAGAGGCGTTGAGAAGTTTCAGCCGCTCCTCGGCGCGTTTTTTCATTCGTTCGCGCAGCGCCTTGATCTGCTCCTGCGCATCGATATCGGTACATTTGCGCACCACGGGCATCCGCGCAAAGGAAAGGTCGCGCGCGCGCAGATTGTCCCAGCTTTCCTCGCTTCGCAACTTCGTAAAAAGCGCGAGGTCGGATTCCAATACAGTCTGATATTTTTCCACCGCAGGGTTGTTCCGCGCGATTTGCAGCGCGCGCTGCGTAAGGTCGATGCAGTCGTCGTAAAGCGCGCGAACCTCGTCTGTCAGATATTGCCCCCAGCTCGTCTGCGCCACATCGTCGTACTCGGAAAGCTCCGTCATTTCGGCATACTGCCGCAGCCGCGCCTGCGGGTCCGGGTAGGACTGCACCGCCTCGTGCAGCGACAGAATCAGTTGCCGAAGCTGCCGCTCGTCGCGCCCCGCTCCGAGCATCCGAAGCGCCGCGGCGTAGGATTCGTTCTGCTCGACCGTTTCATAAAGCTCCCGCAACAATTTTTGCATGGCTTTTTCGCGCAGGGGTTGCGCCAGACGCTCGTCGCAGATGCGAAAATCGGCATCGAGCGCGGTTTTGTGGGCATATTCGCGCAAAATCGCGGCGCAAAAGGCGTGCACCGTGGAAATCTGCGCAAGATACACGCGGCTGAGCTGTGCCTGCAATCGGCGGTCATCCGGCTGCTCTGCAAGGCGCTCGGCAAGCGCGTTCATGAGCTTGCCCCGCAGTTCCGACGCGGCGGCCTGCGTGAAGGTAATCATCAGAAAATCGTCCACATTGCAGCCCTCGTCGCACACGCGCTTGAGCACGCGGTCGATCAGAACCTTGGTCTTTCCCGAGCCTGCGGCCGCCGAGACAAGAAGCGTCCCGCCGCGATCGTCTACGACCGCTTTCTGCATTTCGGTCAAATTAAACTTGCTCATCGCAGTACGCTCCTATCGCATTCCAGAATTCCGTTTGGCCGACGCGCCCGAGCTGCCGCTTTTCCACGGCTTTTCCGCAGAACTCGGCGAAGTCGCAATAGCTGCACGCGCCCGTCGAATCCGCAAATTCGCAGGGCGGGCGGTCGATTTGCCCCGCGCCGAGACGGTCGGCCATCTCCGCGACGGTGCCGAACACATAGCGCTCGAGCTGCCCGAGCTGCTCGGAGTCTGCAAGCGCGCCTTCGGGCGCGTCGTCTTTTCCGCATTCATAGGGCAGATAGCGCGGCGGCTGCCGATGCTCCATCGCGCGCAAAACGCGCGCATCTTTTAAGAAAAGTCCCTCTCTGCTCAGACTTTTTTCCCGCTTTTTTTCCAGTTCGGCAAGGTCGTTGCGGTCGGTGAGATGAATGGTTTCCGTCCGCGCGGGGAAATATTCCACGCCTGCGGCAAGCAGCTTCGCATCGGTACGGCGCTGCGCGCTGCGAAGAACGGAGAAAAGATACAAAAGCATTTGCAGCCCGATTCCGCCGAGCACGGCGGCATAGTCGAACTTTTTTTTGCCCGTCTTGTAATCGACCACGCGAAGATAGACGCTTTCGCCGTCGCGCCAGAAATCGACGCGGTCTACATAGCCCTCCAGCGTCGCCTCAACGCGGCGGGCGCGAATCGAAACGGCGGGCACTTCCCCGCTTTTTCCGAAGTAGAGTTCCGCGCAGCAGGGCTCGAAGCTACCCTCGGCAAGCTCGGCATACATCTCGCGCGCGATTTTTCGTACATCGGGAAAACTGCGCGTGAAAAGATACGCCTCGCGTTCGTCGCGCAGAAGCTCCTCCATACGCTCGCGCGCGAAGCGGTCGATCGCCTCCTGCGCAAAACGCTCGATCTGCGCCTCGTTTACGCAGTGCACCCCGCCGAGGTCGATCATGCGGCAAACGGTGTAGCGCAGCACTTCGTGGACAAATTCGCCGTAGAGCGACGCGTCCAACTGCGCCGTTTCGCGCTTTTTCGCGCGCAGGCCGTATTGCAGGAAGTGCGCCAGCTCGCACGAAGCGAGCCTGTCTATACGCGTGGAAGAAAGGCGCACGCTGCGCCCATAGAGCAGACGCGCCGTCTGCTCGGAGAGATTTCCCCTTTGATAGGCCGCACGCGCATAAATTTTCCGCGCTTCTTCGTTCACTTTCTCATCCGCGCAGACGCCGCGCAGGGCGGTCAGTTGCGAAAGATAGTCGCGCGGGCTGTGCCGAATTAAAAGTTCCTGCGAAGCCGCCTCGGGCGCTTTGCCGCAAAGGCGCGCAATGCGTTTGAAATAATACGATTCGCTTCCCGAAACGGCGGAAACGAAGAGTCTCTTCTGCGCGGCGCTGAGCACGCCGTCGATGCCCGCAAGCTCCCGCTCGAGCCTGCCGCGCGCGTCGGGAAGCAGCTCAATGCCGCAGCCGAAAAGCCGCCCGCGCTCGGAATCGGTCAGAAGCGACGCGCTTTGCCCTGCGGCGGGAAACGCGCCCTCGTTTGCGCCGAGCACGAAGAGGTACTGCACCCGACTGCGCCGCATCGAGGCGAGCGAGCCGACCGTCACGCAGTCCGCACTTGCGGGGATCGTTCCCGCAGAGGACTGCCCGATGGCCGCGCGCAGGAGCGCAAAAAACTCCTCGGGCGTGCGCACGGCAGTGCAAAGCGTGCCGTAGAGCTGCTCGAGCAGCGTGCAAAGCAGCTTCGGAAGCTGGCTGTAAATCTGCGCCTGTCGCAGCTCGCCCTGTGCATAAAGCGCCTGCGCCTGCTGCGCCACGCGCTCGTTCCACTGACTTTGTTCGATAAAATCGTAAAAATCCGTCGTCATCTGCCCGAGCGTCCCTGCCGTGCGGAGTTTTCCGCGCAGACGCCCCAGCGGGTCAAGGGCGGCGCCGCGCAGTGCGTTGAGATCTTCAAGCTCCGCGCGCGAAGCCTCGTCTGCCTCTTTGCGCGCGCCGAGGGGGTTGCCCGTCCACGGCTTGAAAAGCCGTGCGCCCGTGAGCTGCCAAAGCAGTATGTAGTCCTCCAGACGGTCGGCCTGTGCGTCCGTCACGGGCGAAAAGCCCGATTTGAGATAGTCCAGCACATCCTCCTGTTCCGCCTCGCCGCTTGCCGCGCGAAGCGCGCACAAAAGGGCGTGTACGGGCGCGCAGTGCAGAAGATCTTCCGTCCCTGCAAAGTAGGCAGGAATCTGCGCGCGGGCAAGCACCGAGCGCAAAGCGGGCGCATAGCCCGCAAAATCCGCCGCCGCGATGCCGATGTCCCGCAGCCGCGCGCCGCCGCGCAGAAGATGCAAAATCTCCCCCGCCGCCGCTTGGCATTCCCGCAACGCGTCCTGCGCGGTCGTGCAGGAAACGAATCCTTCGGGAATTTCGGCACTTTGCGCGCCCGTAAAGAGCGACGCGCGCAGCGCGGAAAGTGCTTCGGGCTGCGAAGTGCCGATTCTCGTCTGCCGCACCTTCACTTCCAGCCGCGCTGCCATCGCAAGAAAGCTCTGCGCGGTCTGCCGCGCGGTGGCGAACTGCTGCTCGTGGCCGTCGGGCGCGGCGCAGCACACCGTGACGCAAACCTCCACACCCGAGGCAAGAAGCTGCGCGATGATCTCGCGCTGCACGCCGTTAAAATCGGTAAATCCGTCGAAATAATATTCGTGTTTCGCGGCAAAATCGCCGCTTTCGAGCGCTTCGAGCAGGCGCGTGAGTTTCGTTTTCGGGTTTTGCCCCGCCGCCGCGCACACGGCGCGGTAGCTCTCCGTCAAAAGGGCAAATTCCTCCGCTTTGAGCGCCAGCGCGCCGTCGAGCTTCCCCGCCGCTTCGCGAAGCACCTGCGGAGAAATGCGGAAGCTGTCGAATTCGTCGATCATTTGAAGCATCAAAAGCTGAAAATCGGGCTTCTGCGCAACGCTTGCAAACACTTTCAGCCTCGAGGCGACCTGCTCGGCGGCAAGCGACATAAACAGCAGCCGCCCCACCGCATCGGTCTGCGTGGCGGCCACGCCGCCCTGCGCGGCAAAGACGCGCTCGGCAAGGCGCGAGAATCCGACGACTTCCGCGTGCGCGCTGACGGTATCTCCGCCGACGAGGCAGAGCCTCAGCTCCGCATCGTGGGAAAACTGCTCGGGAACGATGAGATAGCGCTTTTTTTCAAACGGCGGGCGGCAGATGCGTGCAAGCAGCGCCTCGGTATTGGCCAGACGGTCGGCCGAAAAACGAAGTTCCAGCATGAAATCACCTCTTTCCCCTATTTTAACATAATCCCCCGGGGAATTGCAACTCTATCTGCGCAGGAAATCGGCAAAGCGCTTGAGAAGTTCGAGCGTCTTAAAGCGCAGCGCGTAGCGCTCCTGTCCGCCCGTGATGAGTGCGGATTCTTCGTCGGTAAAGCCGCCCGTCTGCGCGGACTGTCCCGCTTCGTCGCTTGTGGCGGCGGTGCACAAAGAGGGAAAGACCACGCACCACCAGTTTTTCCCCGCCGCCTGCCCGATCTGCACGCGCAAAGCGGGGTACTCCCCCGCCGGCAGGGTAAAGGTTTCGTAGGCGCGTGTCTCAAATTGCTCGGTTTGCAAGGTAACGCGCACTTCGTATGGCGAGCCCTCGCTGCGCAGAACCTCCCGCGCCGCGTTTTCCACGCAGGTAAGCGAATTTTCAAGCACCGCGCGCGCCTGCGCGGCGGTTTCGCACTGCGCCGTCAGCTCGGCGGCGGTTTTCAAAACCGCGTCGCGCACGCGCAGTTTCTGCGCCTGATCGGCTTCGGAATCGGAATTTGCCACGATGTGCAGTCTCACGGTTTTTTCCGCCAGCGCGCGCTGCGTCAGCCAACTGTCGGCGGCGTATACGCCCGCAGTGAGCAGCGCCACGAGCGCAAGCCAGCAAATTATTCTTCGTATCATAAAAAATCACCGCCCAAAGTATGGGCGGTGATTCGGAAAAT
>CAZGOO010000036.1:0-7100 GCA_964527505.1 uncultured Oscillospiraceae bacterium
AAAATTATTTCGTGTAATACTGCGCCTGCGCGTTCCAGAGGGCGGCGTATTTGCCGTTTTCCTCGGCAAGGAGCGCCTCGTGCGTGCCCTGACGGATGACCGAGCCGCCGTCAAAGACGGCGATTTCATCGCAGAATTTGCAGCTCGACAGGCGGTGGGAGATGTAGATTGCGGTCTTGTCGCCCGCGATTTTGTCGAATTTTTCGTAAATCTCCGCTTCGGCGATGGGGTCGAGCGCGGCGGTCGGCTCATCGAGGATGATAAAGGGCGCGTCTTTGTACAGCGCGCGGGCGATGGCAATCTTCTGCGCTTCGCCGCCGGAAACTTCGATGCCGCTCTCGTCCATGTCCTTGTAGAGCATGGTGTCAAGTCCCTGCTCGAGCGTGTCGAGCCGTTCGCCGAAGCCCGCGTCGCGCAGGGCTTTTTCGGCTTTTGCGCGGTCATATTCCTTTGCGCCCGCCACATTCGCGCCCAGAGGCTGCGCAAAGAGGCGGAAATCCTGAAAGACGACGGAGAAAATATCCATATATTCGTCGTAGCGGTATTTGCGGATATCGATGCCGTTGAGCAGGATTTCGCCCTCCTGCGGGTCGTAGAGTCTGCAAAGGAGCTTGATAAAGGTCGTTTTGCCGCTGCCGTTTTCGCCGACGATGGCAAGGCGCTTTCCCACTTTGAACTTCATATTCACATGGCGCAGCGCCCAGTTTTCCGCGGCGGGATATTTGAACGAAACGTCCCGAAATTCCACTTCATACTGTCGGTCGGCGCGCTTTTCCGTGGTCAGGCTGCCCTGATACATCTCGTTCGGCGTGTCGAGCAGCTCATAGGTGATGAGAAGGAAGCGGTGATTGTTGCGGACTTTATCCAGCGCGCGCATAAAGAGGCTGATGTTGCCCGAAAGGGAGGTCACGGCGCTGACATACTGCGTCACCGAACCGATGCCGAACGCGCCCGCCCACGCCTTGAGACAGGTGAAAACATAGACAAAACCGGTGAAAATCGCGCCCGTCGCTTCGCCGACTCCGGAGAGAAAGCCGTAGACGCTTTTATACAGGCGGTCAAAGACATTGCCGACGTCAAAGGCGCTGTCTTGGAGCATCCCGCCGGTGGCGTTGTGCTGCTCATAGGTGCGGATGTCGAGCCTGCGCGTTGCGTCCGAGGCCATCTGGAAGTAGTAGCTGTATTTCCGATTTCCCAGCGTGGCGCTATCGGCAAGGTCGCTCTCTTTTTTGTTGAAGATGGCAATCAGCTTCACGCCGAGGCGGCTGAGAAGCACCATCAGCGCAAGAAGCGCAAGGACAAAGAGGGGAGAGTTGAGAAACGCAAAATTTCCCTCGGGCACGCGCTGCGTAAAGAGGCTGACGGTGAGCGCGACGGCGCCGAAAATGCCGAAGAGCGATTGAAGCATCAGCTCGGTCAGCGACACCGAGGTGTTGATCCCCCAGCCCGCCCAGTTTTGAAACTGCGCCATCTGCGCGGAAAGGTCGCGAAAATGCTGACTGTCCACATTTGCATAGTCGGTGGTGAGGTATTTTTCCACAAACATCCGATCTTTCATCGGGCCGTAGCGCGAGTTGAGGCTCCGCTCCCAGCCGCCCAAGAGCGCCTTGGCAAGGCCGCACAAGGCCGTCACGGCGAGCGTGAGGATGATCCATTTTCCCAGCACATCGGCGCGGCGAAGCGTGGCAAGCTCATTGATAAACTGCGCCGAGAGCCAAACCGTGGCAAAGGGGCTTAAACCCTCGAGGAAACTTTTGATGAGCATACAGGGCATTCTGCCCGGCACATAGCGCTCCACATCGCGCAGCGCGCGGAAATGAAGCGAAAGGATCTCTTTCGTTTTAACTTTCTTTTCAGCGTTCTTCGCCACGGAAATCCGCCCCTTCCTGATAGTATCGGCTCTGCACCTCGTAAAGCGCGGCGTAGGCGCCGTTTTTCGCCAGAAGCTGCGCGTGCGTGCCCTCTTCGGCGATTTTTCCGTCCGCAAGGAACAAAATGCGGTCGCAGAAGCGCGTCGATGCCAGACGGTGGGAGATGAAGAGGGACGTTTTTCCCTCGGCCATCTCGCTGTATTTCTGATAAATATCGCTTTCGGCAATGGGGTCGAGCGCGGCGGTCGGCTCATCGAGCACGAGCAGCGGCCCGCCTTTGTACAAAGCGCGTGCGAGCATCAGCCGCTGCGTCTGGCCGCCGGAGAAGAGCACGCCGTCAAGGTAAATATCGCGGCCGACGTGGGTATGGAGCCCTGCCGGCAGGCCGCGCACGAAGTCGCCCAGCCCCGCAAGCTCCAGACACTTCCAAACCTTTTCTTCGTCGATGGTTTCCGAGGACTGCGCCACGTTTTCCGCGACGGTCACGTCCAGCACGGAAAATTCCTGAAATACCGCGCAGAGGAGCTTGTAATATTCCCGTCGGTCAAATTCGCGGATGTCGATGCCGTTGAGCGTGACGCGGCCCTCATCGGGGTCGAAGAATCCGCAAAGGAGCTTTACAAGCGTGGTCTTGCCCGCACCGTTGAGGCCCACGACCGCCAGCTTTTCGCCCGCGTGAACGGTCAGATTCAGGTGCTCAAAGAGATTTTTCTCCGAGCCGGGGTAGCGGAAAGTCACGTTTTCCAGCTGCAGCTCGCATTTCGAGGTATCGGGCAGCGTGCGGCCGTTTCCGAAGCGGAACTGCTCTTCGCCCTCAATATAGGCGATGCACGAGCCGATGCCCTGCGTCTGGCGGTAGACTGTGGCGCATTTTTCCAGAATGCCCGATACCCATGTGGCAAAGCCGGAGACGGCGGTGAAGTACAGCAAAAATTCCGACGCGCTCAAATTGCCCTCAAGTGCCATTTTCAGAAGATAGGCATAGGCAACGCCGTTTTGCAGCACGGTCATCAAAACGCCGAACGCCGCCGAGGCGACCATTTTTTTCTCCCTGCGCAGGACGAATGCCGCTTGCAGGCGCAGAACGTCGGCATAAATCGCGCGGAGCCAGTTGCCAAGGCCGAAGATGCGCACATCCTTGGCGCTTTCGACGGACCTTGCGCGCTGATGCAGATAGTAAAACCGGTTCCAGTATTTTCCGATTTCGGGTGCGTTGCGGTATTTGCGCTCCGCAAACAGCCGCACGGCGGTCGCGAGCAGCGCCGTCACGAGAACGACGAAAATGAGCGTCACGCTGACATTCGTAAGCGTCAGAAGATACAGCGCAAAGCAGACGACATAGGTCAAAAGGCTCTGCAAAGTGCGCCAAATTTCTTCCGTGGATTGGCTGTTGCTCTGTGTCTCCTGATTCGCCTTGCCCAGAAGCGCCCTTTTTTCGGGGTCGAAGCAATTGGGATAGGAGGTCGTAAAGGATTTGAGCGTGATTTGTTGAACGATGTTCGTGCGAACCGCGATGAGCGGAATCGACTGGGCCGTTTCCACATAGTGGCTGAGCGCCGTCAGCAGGAAGATCGCGCCCGCAAAAATGCCGATCGTCGCGAAAAGCTCCCAGAGCGGTGCGCCCGATTCCACTTTGCTCAAAATCTGCGGCGCGATGGTAAGCTGCGCAAGATTCAAAGCGATTTGCAGGAACGAAAGCGTGATTCCGAGAAAAATTACGGATTTTGCGTGCTTCCATGCAAGCGAGAGCATAAAGCGCAGGCTTCTTCGGACGCTGTAGCGCGGCGTTTCGTTGGATTTGGTTTGTTTCATAATGCCACCTCGTTTCTGCTCCCATCTTAGCACAAAAAATCGTCCCCGACAAGTTTCGGGGACGAATTGCGCGTTTTGGGGGACGAATTGCAAAGTGCCGCTCTTGAAAAGCGGCACTTTGGGGGGATTCAAACATTTTCTTTTCGGGCGCTGGTGCGTCCCTCGGGGCGAATTTCGCCCACGGCGAGCAGCGAACGGCGCGTGAGCGACGGGCCGATCAGCTCATAAATGAGAACCGCAAAGAGCACCACATTGCGCGTCAAGGCGCCGTCGGGAAGCGTCGCGGCGGTGAGCGCCATGCCGAGCGAGACGCCCGCCTGCGGCAGAAGCGTAATGCCCAGATGCGAAGTGATGGGCTTGGATTCGTGCGTGGCAAGGCAGCTCCAGCGCGCGCCGAAATATTTGCCGGCGGAGCGGGCGAGGATGTAAATCACGCCGACAATGAGCGTAATGGGCTGCGAGAGGACGGTCAAATCCAGCGCCGCGCCGGACAGGACGAAAAAGAGGATGTTCAGCGGCATCGTCCAGCCGTCGATTCGCTCCATCAGCTCTTCGGACGTGGAGCAGACGTTGCAGAATGTCGTGCCCGTCATCATGCACACCAGAAGCAGCGAGAAGCCGCAGTGAACGCTGCCGATGTGGAACTCGAGCGTGCTCAGGCCGACGGTCAGCAGCACGAACGCGACGCTCAGCGACAGGCGCTTGCTGCGCGAGTGGAAGAAGCGCTCGAAGAAATGCAGCAGAAGTCCCATCACAACGCCGAGGCCGAGCGAGAGGACAATTTCCAGAAGCGGCTCAACGATGACCGCGACCACGCTGAGCTGGCTGCTCGAAAGCGCGGTGGCGATGCCGAAGGACACGGAGAACAGAAGCAGACCCACCGCGTCGTCGATGGCCACGACGAGCATGAGTAGCCGCGTCATCGGGCCGTCGGCCTTATACTGCCGCACGACCATTAAGGTTGCGGCGGGAGCGGTCGCCGAGGCAATCGCACCGAGCGTGATGGCGCACGAGAGCGAAATGACGGAGGGGAAGAGGAAATGCAGCGCGATGAGCACCGCATCGACCACCAGCGTGGTAATGACCGCCTGCGCGATGCCGATGGTGATGGCGCTTTTGCCGATGGTGCGCAGGCTGCTCATGCGGAATTCGTTGCCCATGGCAAAGGCGATGAAGCCGAGCGCGACCTGCGTGATGACATTGAGCGCATCGACCTGCTCAAGAGAGGTAAAGCCGAAGCCCGAAAGATTCAACCGCCCGAGGACGAACGGGCCGAGCAGCAGACCCGCAACGAGGTAGGCGGTGACGGCGGGCAGATGCACCTTGCGCGTCAGGCGCGTCAAAAGCAGACCGCCGACAAGCGCCACGGCAAGGCAGACCAGCGTGATTTCCATAAAAAACAGACCTTCTTTTCTATACGCTGGGAGCAAAGCTCCCGCAAACCGCAGTATTATACCACCGCCCGCCGCATTTTGCAAGCCGAAGTTGCACGGAAAATGCGGCAATCAAGCGAAAAAGAATACGGCGCGATCCGCGCAGGGCGAATCGCACCGTAGTTTGCAAAATTTTCTCAGAGGAGATTTTGCTCCGTCTCGGGGTCGAAGAGGTGGATGAGCGAGGGGTCAAAGGTGAAGCGGACAGCGCTGCCGCTGCGCACTTCGTCGATGCGCAGGCCGGCCGTGGGCACGACGCCGATGATATCGCTGCCGTCTGCGGACATATGCAGGTGCAGTTCGCTTCCCATCATCTCCGAAACATCGACCGTGGCGGCAAAGCCCGTCTGCGAGAGCGTCAGGTGCACCGGACGCACGCCGACGATGACTTCCTGCGAGCCGCGGCCTGCGGCCCTGAGGGCGGCATTCTGCGCTTCGGTGAGCGCCACGCTGCCGCCGAGCATAGAAAGCTCGTACTTCCCGCCCTTTTCGATCAGCAAGGCATTGCGGAAGAAGTTCATCTGCGGCGTGCCGATGAAGCCCGCAACGAAGAGGTTCGTCGGGTGCTCAAAGACCTCCTGCGGCGTGCCGATTTGCTGGATGAAGCCGTCGCGCATGATCACGATGCGGTCGCCGAGCGTCATGGCCTCGGTCTGGTCGTGGGTGACGTAAACGAAAGTGGTATTGATGCGCTTGCGCAGCTTGATGATTTCTGCGCGCATCTGGTTGCGCAGCTTCGCGTCGAGGTTGGACAGGGGCTCGTCCATCAGAAGCACCTGCGGGTCGCGCACGATGGCGCGGCCGATGGCCACGCGCTGGCGCTGGCCGCCGGAGAGCGCCTTGGGCTTGCGGTCGAGGAACTCCGTCACGCCGAGAATCTCCGCCGCTTCGCGCACTTTTTCGTCGATTTCCTGCTTGGAATACTGCTTTTTCAGCTTCAGGGGGAAGGCCATATTTTCATAAACGGTCAGATGGGGATAAAGCGCGTAGCTCTGGAACACCATCGCGATGTCGCGATCTTTCGGGGCGACGTCGTTGACCAGACGGTCGCCGATGTACAGTTCGCCGCCGCTGATTTCTTCCAGACCCGCGATCATGCGCAAAGTCGTGGACTTGCCGCAGCCCGACGGGCCGACCAGAACGATAAATTCGCGGTCGGCAATGTCCAGATTGAACTCCTGAACGGCGACGACGCCCTCATCGGTCACTTGCAGATTGACCTTCTTTTCTTCGGGCTCGCCTTTTTTCCTTTTTTTCTTTTCGGCGTTGGGGTAGATTTTTTTGATGTTTTTCAGGGTCACGCTTGCCATAATGACCGGCTCCGAATGCACAGCCTCCGCTCGTGCATCCTCACGCCCGCCCGCGATGGGGCGGCGCGCATTGCGACAAGTCTCCACATTGCCGCACCGCGAGCCTGCGGTGGTTTGAAACTCCTTTCGTGGCGGTGTGTTTTCGTAGACTTGGAAACGATTCCAATTTGCTGTGGAGCGAAAACGCCTACCTTGATACATTCATTTTACCGAAAAAACGGAAAAAAGTCAAACCCGCAGTTTTCACAAATAAATAACGCTGCTTTTGTGCAATTTTGCGGGAAAAACGGGGCATTTTTTCCGCGCGTGCGGCATAGACTGCGCCGATGGGAGGCGATGCAATGGAAAACCGCTTTTCAAGCCTGAAATGCAGGGAAGTCGTCAACGTCTGCGACGGGTGCAGGCTGGGCTTCGTGTCGGATGTGACGCTCGACTTAAAATGCGGGCGCGTGCTGGCACTGATCGTGCCGGGGCCTGCGCGCGTGTGCGGCGTACTCGGGCGGCGCGAGGATTTTGTGATTCCGTGGGGCTGCGTGCGGCAAATCGGCGACGATTTGATTCTCATTGACGGCGAACTCGACAAATTCCGCCGTCCGCGCACGCGAAAGGGAATTTTGTGAAGAAAAAAGTTCCGATTTTTGAAAAAAACACTTGCAAAGTGCCGCGCGCTCGGG
>CAZGOO010000037.1:0-2770 GCA_964527505.1 uncultured Oscillospiraceae bacterium
TCGGCGGCGATTTCGCGCAGCGCGGCAAAGGCGCGAAGCTGCATCTGCTCGCCGCTTTCGCCCCCGGGGGGCACATTGCGCTCGTTGTCGCCGGAAATCCACGCCTGATAGTCCGCGCGGTTTTGCAGCTCGTCGTAGGCGTGCATCTCGAAAATGCCGAAGTCGATTTCCCGCAGACGCGGCTCAATGGTATAGGGAACGTCCCCAAAGAGAATTTGCAGCGTCTCGTTTGCCCGACGCATTCCGCTGGAATAGTAGCGCGGCGCGCGCAGAGGCAGCGTGCGCGGCGAGAGCATCGCCCGACCCGCGTCACACAGGGGCAAATCGGTCGCTCCGCAGTAGATATGCGCCGCGTTTGCCGCCGTCTGGCCGTGACGCAAAAGATACAGCGCCCTCATTTGAGCACCTGCGGCAGTCCGCAGAACAGCCGCGTGACGTGCGCGGCCTGCGAGGAAAGGTACGCGCACAGTCGCCCCGTGTCGAGCCGCCATTGGCGCATCTGCGCGCCGAGCGGCACCACGCCGCAGAAAATATCGCGGCAGATGAGAACGGAATTTTGCCAGCTTTCGCGCGTCTGCTCGAAAAGCGCCACGGGGTCTTTGCCCGCACGCACGCAGGCGAGGCAAAATTCCTCGAGCGCGTCGATGCAGTCGGCGGAAAAATCGATGGCGCAGGAATCCTCCGAGCAGGTGAACACGCGCTGCGCGCCGAGGGTATTGCAGGCGTAGTCGCGCTTGCCCTGATACGCGCCGCCGAGAAGCAGTTGCATAAAATACCTCCTTACAGGAACGATAAAACGAGAAAACCCGCCAGCTCCGAGAGCGTCAGGCAGTAGCCGGAAACGTCGCCGTTCATCCCGCCGAGCGAGCGGTAGGCGCGTAAGAGCGCGAGCGCATAGGCGCAGGGGACGCACAGAAGCGCGAAGCCTCCGCGTCCGAAGAAAAAGAAGCCCGCGCCGAGCAGCAAGACAAGAATGAGAAGTAAAATGACGCTGTGGCTGCGCTTTGCGCGCGTTTGGGCATATTGGCTGCGCGCCATGGGAGGCAGCACGCCGACAAACAGCGCCGAGCAGGCGCGGCTGAGCGCGGGAATCAGAAGAAGCTCCGCCCGCGCGTTGGCGAAATTCGGCGCGCAAAATGCGGAAAATTCGCCCAGAAGCACGAAAACAATGCCGATGACGGCAAAAGCGCCCACGCGGGAGTCTTTCAAAATCTCCTGCTTGCGCGCGCGGTCGCGATAGGAGCGCACCGCGTCGGTCACGTCCATGAAGCCGTCCAAGTGCAAAAAGCCCGTCAAAAACGCGGGCGCGGCGCAAAGCGCCAGCGCGCGCAGGGCGCAGGGCACGGCAAATTTTGCCAAAAGCCACGAAAGCGCCCAGTGCAGCGCGCCGATTTCCAGACCGATGAGCGGCAGAAACAGAAGCATCCGCCCGCGCTCGGCTTCGTCCCAGCGGCGCGAGGGGAAGGGGAGCGCGCAGAACATCGATTGACACATCGAAAACGCCGTCCAAAGCCCTTTCACGCGGGAAGCACCCCCTTGTGCATCGTGACGATGCCGCCGCAAAGCTCCGCGACTGCGTCACAGCGCGCGGCAAGCGCGCGGTCGATGTGCGCAAGGCCGCGACGGAACACTTCCGTTACGGCGTCGTAGCGCTCGGCGTCGGCGTAAAGGAAGTCGCTGACGAATACGATGTCGGCGACTTCGTCGCAGAGGAAGCACAGATCCTCTGCCACGCGTGCGGCGGCCCGCTCGTCGAGAGCAAAATCGGGCGCGCCGCCGAATAACTCGTTTTGAAAGAGCGCCGTGACGCTGTCGAGCAGAAACACGCCGCGTTTGTCCGTCTTTTCTAAAATTTCGCGGATGTTTTCTGCGCATTCGACCGTTTCAAAGCCGAGCCCCGCGCGATCGGCGCGGTGCAGGGCGATGCGCAGGTTGTCTTCGTCGTCCACGGGGCGCATCGTGGCCACATAGTAGTGCGGCCGCGCGCCGGCAAGCTGCGCGGCAAGGCGCTGCGCGAGCGAGGATTTGCCGTTTTTCGCGCCGCCGGAGAGAAAAATCGTCATGCTTTGTCCTCCCTGCGAAGATCGTCGAGATAGCCGTCGTCGATGTCGGCTTCGGCAAAGGTCGCCATATTGCGGAAAATCGCGCACGAAGCGCGCAAAATTTGCAGCATCAGGGGAAAGCCGCTGCCCTCGCCGAGGCGCATTTGAAGCTGCAAGACGGGGGAAAGCCCCATCGCCTGCATCGCCAAAAGATAGCCCCGCTCCTGCGAGGCGTGGCTCGGGATAAAATACGCCGCCGCGTCGGGACACAGCCGCGCCGCGCAGAGTGCCGCCACGGCGGAAATGAAGCCGTCAATCACGACGGGGCGGCGGGTGGCCGCCGCGCCGAGAAACGCGCCGCACATCGCGCAAAGGTCGAAGCCGCCGACTTTAGAGAGTACATCGAGCACATCTTCGCCGTTCGGGCGGTTGACCGAAAGCGCGCGGGCGATGACCGCCTGCTTGCGCAAAAAGGCTTCGTCCGTCAATCCGCCGCCGCGCCCCGTGACTTCCTCGACCGATGCGCCGAGCAGCGCCGCGAGGACGGCTGAGGAGGTAGTCGTGTTGCCGATGCCCATTTCGCCCACGCCGAGCACGTCCGCTTCCGTTTCTTCGGCGAGCGAAATGCCGATTTCAACGGCTTTTTGCGCCGTTTCGCGGGACATGGCAGGCCCAACGGCGATATTTTGCGTGCCGTAGGCGAGCTTGCGGTTTAGAACGGCGGGCTC
>CAZGOO010000037.1:2870-7077 GCA_964527505.1 uncultured Oscillospiraceae bacterium
CAACGGCGATATTTTGCGTGCCGTAGGCGAGCTTGCGGTTTAGAACGGCGGGCTCCGAAATTTCGGCGTTGACGCCCACATCGCACACGGTAATTTCGCAGCCGAAGAAGCGGCAGAGGGTCGATGCGCCCGTTTTGGCGCGGGTGAGGTTCACGGTCTGCTGCAAGGTGACGCTCTGCGGCGCGCTCGAAACGCCCTCACAGACGACGCCGTTGTCTGCGGCAAAGACCAGAAGATGGCCGCGCTCGGCGGAAATATCCAAACTGCCGCGAATGCCCGCAAGCTGCACGGAAAAATCTTCCAATCGGCCGAGCGAGCCCGGGGGTTTGGCAAGCTGCGCCTGTCGCGCCCGCGCGCGCTGCATGGCCCTGCGGTCAAGCGGAGTGACGGCGCAAAGCGCCTGCGAAAGCGTCATAAAAATCCCTCCCGAGAAAGCCAGTCGAGCGACGAACGCGCGTCGGAGAGCTCCAAAGTGAGCGTCGCTGCCGGAAAACGGCGCGCAATGTCGCGCAAAAGCGCCGCCATGGGCAAATGCCCGTCAAACAGCGCCGCGTGCGCGTCGCGCGAGCCGTCGTTGTTGTGAATGTGAAAATGCGCGCAAAGCCCGTCGCACGCTTCCAGCCACCGCGCAGCGGGGACGGGGGAGTAGGCGGAAATATGCCCGAGGTCCAAGCAAAGCCGCAGACGCGCATCGTTTACTTCGCGCACGACTCGCGCCAAAAGCTCCGGCTCGGGCTCGAGCACATTCTCTAAGCAGATGCAAAGATTTTCGGGAATGTTCGGCAGAAATTCCCGCCAAAAGGAGACGGACTGCTCTGCATACCATTCCGGGTAGTACATATACGGCTGAAAGCCGCCGTGAACGACCACGCGCTGCGCGCCGTAGCGTTTCGCGGTAAAGAGGCTCTGGCGGTAGCGCCGCGCGGCCAGAGCGCGGGCTTCTTCGTCGATGGCGCAGGGGAAAAGCTCGTTAAAAGGCGCGTGCAGCACGCGCGCGGGCGCAAGGGCGAGCGCGGAATCGATCTGCGCGGAAATTTCGGAAAAGCGCGCGTCGAGATACCACGCGGTGCAAAATTCCGAAAGCTCCAAGCCGAGGCCGTATTGCGCGGCAAGGCGCGCGGCGTTCGGGTCAAGCGTGGAGAGAAGAAACTGCATTT
This sequence comes from uncultured Oscillospiraceae bacterium, assembly GCA_964527505.1. GTDB lineage: Bacteria > Bacillota > Clostridia > Oscillospirales > Oscillospiraceae > JAZOXB01. Next base: position 4,028 of record CAZGOO010000037.1, read on the forward strand.
GCGTGCCTCCTTGCGCGGGAAAATGCCCAGTCGGAATAGACCTCCAGCCCCAGAGGGAAGAGGCAGAAGAGGGTGTAGGCAATGTAAAAAAATGCCGAGCGGGCGGTGACGGGGTTGAGGATGATGCGCGGGTCAAAGACCGCGACGGTCTGCTGAAGCATCACGCCCATGAAAACCACGGTCAGAAGCGTACACATTGCCACAACGATGGCGCGGTCGCGCGTGTCGAAGCGGTAGACGGAAAAGGCGCTGCGACCGCGTAATCCATAGCCGCGAGAGCGCATGGAATCGGCCACGGTAGAAAAGCTCTCGAGTAGCCATGTCAGGGTCATCGAGGCGATGCACACGCAGTTTTTCAGCCGCCGAAAGATGTTTCCCTGCGCTGCGCCCCGCCCGATGGCGCGCCGCGCGCGGGCGATGCGGAACATCTGCTCTTTGACGCGCGGGACGGTGCGCAGGATGATTGCCACATAAAGAGACAGCTTCGGGCTGATTTTTCCGAGCAAAAAGACGATTTTATCCGTCGTAAACACGGAGTAGAGGCAACTAAACCACATCACAAAGGCCGCCACGCAGCCAGAGAGCGTCAGACCATAGATGAAGGACTCGAGCGTCACGCGGTTTCCGATGAAATTTTTCCACAGAACCGTCACGCCGAAGTGGTGGTAGCTGCCGTAGTAGAGCGCAAAGGCGACCATACAGGGAAGCAGCGCGAGGTTAAAAATCAGCGCGCGCAGGCGGTTTCTGCGAACGGAGTAGGCAAAAGCGCACAGAAAGGACAGCGCAAGGAAAATCGGCTGGTGAATACACAAAGATAAAATCGCCACCGCCGCAAAATACAGCAGATTGATGGCGGGGTGGTAGCTCTCAAAGCCCATCTGCGCCCTCCGTCATGCCGTATTTCACGCGCAGACGCTCCAATTTCCCGAGCATCGGCCGCCCGACAAGAAGCAGCGTCAGCGCTGCGCCCGTGCCGTGGACGGCGTTGACGGGGAAGCCCGAGGCAAAATACGCCAGTGCGACTTCCCAAGTGGGGAAATTCGTCGCGAGGAAGATGGAGCTGCAATCAAGCAGCGGCCCGACGATAAACTGAATGGCAAGGTAGCCGAAAATCGCCATCAGCCACGGCTTTTGCAGCTTTTTGCGGCGATAGAACAGAAGTCCCGCCAAAAAGCCGCCGAAGCCGTAGGCCATCATCTGCCAAGGCGTGTGAAGACCCTGCCCGAAGTAGAGGTTGCTGGCAAAGGCCGCCACCGCGCCCGTCAGGAAGCCCGCTTCCGCGCCGAACGCGATGCCCGCGATCATGATTATGCCCGTAATGGGGCTGAAATGCGGGATAAACGCGAATGCGACACGCGAAACGGCGGCAATCGCCGCCAAGACCGCCAGCGTGACCAGCTCGCGCGCCTGCACGCGGCGCGACTCGAACGAGAGGAAAAAGGGGAGCATCAGCTCCAAAACGAGCAGGGTAGAGGTGAGGTAGAACCAGTTTCCGCGCAGGCGGCTGCCGAAAATCAGCGTCGCCGGAACGAGCACGAAAATGATGAAAAGCGAGAGAATTTTGACGAAAACGGAGACTTTTTTCGAGCGTTTCATCGGTCAACCCTCCGAATTTTGACGAATCAGGGACACAACATCTGCCGCCGTGACGGCATTTTTGAACACACAGCGGCTCATGCGGTTGGCGGCGGTGGTGTAGAAGCTGTTTGCGCCGAAGAACGCGTGCGGCGTCTGGCTGGTGAGAAGCTGACCGTCGAAGAACATTCCGACAAGGTCGGCGTATTCCGCGCAGAATTCCACATCGTGCGATACCATCAGAATCGTAATGCCGCGCGACTTGAGCGCCGCGAGAATCGCGGCAAATTTCCGCTTGAAAAAGGCGTCGAGCCCCTTGGTCGGCTCATCGAGAAGCAGGAGCTTCGGCTCGGTCAGAAGCACTTTTGCAAGCGCCGCGCGCTGCTGCTCGCCGCCGGAAAGGTCATAGGGGTGCGAATCCAAAAGGGACGAAATTTCGCACACGGCGGCAATTTCCGCGCGCTTTTCGGCATCGTCGCACATTTCTTCCAATTCCTCACGCACGGTTTTCTTCACGAACAGGCTGCGCGGGTCTTGCGGGAGCATGGCAAGCGTGCCGTGGAAGAGCTCGGCGGGCTTGTATTTTTTCAGGGGCTTGCCGAAAATCTCCACCGCGCCGCGATAGGGCCGGCAGATGCCGCAAAGCGCCTTGAGGGTGGTAGACTTGCCCGCGCCGTTGCTGCCGACGAGGGCGTAGAGCGAGGCGGCGGGCACTTCAAAGCTCACTCCGCGAAGCACGTCCGGGCTTTCCTTTTCGTAGCGGAACCAGACTTCTTTCATGCGCAGGGCGGGGGACTTGATTTCCTCGGGTGCGGCTTCAAACTGCGGCGAAGTGACGCGCGGCGGTGTTTTTTCAAAGGTGCGTGTGAGCCACGCGCGTCCCTCGCGCACGGTCAAGGGGCACTGCCCCTGCGCGCCCGATTCGTAAAACACGCGCACGGGCGTCGGAAGTGCGGCAAACATTTCGCTTTTCTGCTTAAAAAGCTGCGCGCCGACTTCGCGGGGGTTGCCTTCGGCGCTGATTTCCCCGCGCTCCATCACGATCACGCGGTCGGCCGCGTGATAAATGTCCTCTAAACGGTGCTCGGTGATGAGAACGGTCGTGCCGAGTTCGCGATTGATCTTGCGCACGGTATTCAGAAAATCCGAAGCGGCGATGGGGTCAAGCTGGCTCGTCGGCTCATCCAAAATGAGCACCTCCGGCTGCATGGCCATAATCGAGGCCAAGTTCAGAAGCTGCTTCTGCCCGCCGGAGAGCTGCGCCACATCGCGGTGGAACCAGTCGGCAATGCCGAAGTAGCTGGCCATCTCCGCCACGCGCAGGCGCATCGTTTTCTGCTCGCAGCCGAGGCTCTCCAGGCCGAAAGCCAGCTCGTGCCAGACCTTGTCGGTGACAATCTGGTCATCCGGATTTTGCATGACGAAGCCGATTTTTGCCGCCTGCTCGCGCGCGGGAACGTCTTTCAGGGGCACGC
>CAZGOO010000038.1:0-6897 GCA_964527505.1 uncultured Oscillospiraceae bacterium
TCTTGACGATGATTCCGCCGCAGACGCCTTCAAGCGCCTTGTCGGGGAGTTTGCTTTGATTCTTTTCCATAAGAGCTTCTCCTTAAAAATCAGCCCTTGCCGCAGTACATATCGGTCGGGTCGGAAGGGTAATTGCTTCCGTAGACGTGGTGCTTGCACGACCAGCAGCAGTTGAAGGTTTCGTATACGGCCCCGAAGCCTGCTCCGCCATCCGGGTGGTTGATGCCGAGCACGGCGCAGCCTGACTTGTGGTCGGCGCGCTTGTTGCCGTGCATCCCACAGAAACCGCATTCGTAGCTTTCACACGCCAGATGCCATTCCGTTACTCTGGGGAGACTTTTGACATTGATGCCGCCGGAGACGGCCTCGAGCGCGTCATCGGGCAGTGCGTTTCGATTGAGTTCCATAAGAGCGCCTCCCGAACATCAGGTGCGGCCGCAGTACATTTCGCCCGAAGCGTCCGTTCTGCAAAGTTTGCACGAGCCGCAGCAGTTCGTGGTGGAATAGAGGTTATCCCAGAGCAGGCTGCCGGTCGAGGGGGGATTGATGCCGGGGACGGTGCAGCCGCTCTTATGCTCGGAGCGGTTGGTGCTCTGCAAGCCGCAGCATTTGCATTCGTAGTAGCAGCACGCGAGCTTCCATTCGTCTACCGGCAGACGGTCGCTGCTTGTGAAGATGCCGCCGGAGACGGCCTCGAGGGCGTCGTCATCGAGCGCCTGCGGGAGATTGAAATCGTTCTGGTTTTTCATAAAAGAATCCTCCTGTTTTTTGTTTCCGTAATATTAGTTGCTGCGGCCGCAGTAAAGGTCGCCGCGGTCGGTGGGGTAGTTGCTGCCGTGGACGATGTACTTGCACGACCAGCAGTGATTGAAAGTGACCATCGCCGGGTCGGACATCTCATTGCCGATCGGAAGATACGGGAAATTTTTCACGGAGCAGCCGTCTTTGTGGTCGGAAAATCTTCTTCCGCAGCCGCAAAGCGCGCATTGGTAATGGTCGCAGCTCAGATCCCATTCGTTGTGTCGCTCCTTTTCCCCCATGGTGAAGATGCCGCCGGAAACGGCTTCGAGCGCGTCGTCGGAAAGGGGGTGCGTGGGCAGGTTCGTTTCGTTTTTCATAAAGGGCCTCCTTGTCGATTGGTGTCGGGCTCAGCACAGGCTGCGCTGAAGCTGCGCCAGCGCGTCGGTGTGCAGGAGCTTGATGTAGGAATAAGAGAGGTTCATCCGCGCCGCGATCTGCCGAAGCGTGAGCCCTTTGTAGTAGCGCAGGATGAGGATGTCGCGCCGCCGCTCATCGAGCCGGGTCAGCGCCGAGGCCAAGGTGCCGAGCAGATCCGAATGAATCAGGTCGCGCTCGGGGTCTTCCGCCGACGCGAGCATCGGCGTGAGCTCATCGTGGATGCGCCGCGCGCGGTAGTAGTCGATGACGGCGTTTTTCGCGATGGCGTAGACCCATGTGGAGACGGAGGCTTTCGTTTCGTCGAAGCTGTCGAATTTCTGACAGACCCGGAGGAACACCTCGCTGACGAGATCCTCCGCCTCCTGCGGGTGGTGCACTCTTGCGGCGATGTAGCGGTGAATTTTCGGCAGAAATTCGCGGCAAATCGCCTCGCGTGTCTCCGCGCTCATAAGGATTCGTCCTCTTCGCCGCCGCCTGCGGGGCGGGGGAGCGCCGCGTCGCCCGCCGCGCTGACCAAGGACAAATCGTCGTCGGAAAGTGCGCGGCCGCCGTAGCGCTGCTCGGTTTCGCGGATGAGCGCGGCGAGCGAATCGTTTTGCTCAAAACGCTGGAAATCGAACAGGGAAAAGAGTGCCGAGGAAATGTTGCGTTCCATTTGCTTCACGCTCCTGTTTTCATGTGGCCTGCTCTGTCTTTTATTACGCGCAAACAGAGAAAATGGCTAACGATTTTTGAAAAAATTTCCGAAAAATTTTTCAGAGGTCAAGGCGCTGCCGCTCGACGAGGTCGGCAAAGAAGCCTTTTTTCGCCAGAAGTTCGTCGTAGGTGCCGTCTTCGATGATGTGGCCGCCGTCGAGCACGAGGATGCGGTCGCAGTGGCGAACGGTCGAAAGGCGGTGGGCGATGACGATGCGGGTGCATTTGAGGCTGTCGAGCGACTCGGAAACTTTTTTCTGCGTCAGGTTGTCGAGCGCCGAGGTCGCTTCGTCGAACATCAGGATTTTCGGCTTCGGCGCGACGGCGCGCGCAATCATCAGCCGCTGCTTCTGCCCGCCGGAAATGCCGCCCGTGCCCTCGGAAATGACGGTGTGCATTCCCATCGGCATCTGGCGGATGTCCTCGGCGATGCCCGCAAGCTCGGCGGCCGCCCACGCATCGTTCATCGTCAGTTTCGGCGCGGAGATGACGATGTTCGAGTAAATGTCGCCGTGAAAGAGCTTGCCGTTTTGCAAAACCACGCCGATCAGGCGGCGCAGGGATTTCAGGTCGATGCGCTCAAGGTCTTTGCCGTCGTAGTAGATCGCGCCTTTTTGCGGCTTTTCAAAGCCGAGCAGCAGCCGCAGGAGGGTCGATTTGCCGCAGCCGGTCTTGCCCACGATGGCAACATATTCGCCCGGACGGATTTTCAGGGAGAGGTCGTCGAGAATCAGAGGCGAATTTTCGCCGTAGCGGAAGGAGACGTTGTTCAGCTCCACGCCGCCGGACAGGCGCGTGAGCACCTGCTTTTCTTCGGCGATTTCGGGCACGGCATCGAAAAACGGCTGAACGCGCTCCAAAATCGGGCGAATGCGCGCGGCGGTCAGCGCCATGCCCGCAAGCGCCATGAAAGCGCCGGAGACCATGCCGTAGGCGCTGTTAAAGGCGTAGTAGTCGGCAACGGAAATGTTCGATTTGACCGCCGCGGCGTACATCACGAGCGAGCCGGTCAGAGAGATTGCGAGGGAAAAAACGGAGTTGAATTTCAAAAAAACGGGCGGGTCGTAGCGCAGGGCGGCGTTTTCGCTGTAAAGCCGCGCCCAGCGGGCAAAGACGCGCTTTTCCGCGCCCGAGAGGCGAATTTTGCGAATGCCGGTGATGAGCGAATAAGTCATGCTGCTCTCGCGGCCGCCGAATTCCATGCTGCGCTTGCTGATGCGCATCTGCGCAAAGGAGGAAAGGAGCGAAAAGAGCACCGTGGCCGCCGTGACGCACAGCGCGGGCACGACGAGCGCGGGCGCGTAGGCAAAAATCTGCCCGATGTAGATGAGGGAGAAAACCGAGGTGAGGCCCGTAGTCAAAACGGCGTTGACCAAAAGGCTGCACAGAGAATTTACCTGCGAGGTGCGGCTCGAGAGGTCGCCCGAGCCGTAATTTTTGAAAAAGTCCGCCGGAAGCGAGAGCACGCGCATCATCGTGGCGGCTTCGACGCTGATGGAGAGCTTGGTATCGATGCGCGAGCGCAGAAGCGAGGTAACGGTGGAAAGAAGCAGGGAGCTTACCGACACCGACACGAGAAAGGCCGCCGTGGAGAGAAGAAGCCGCACGCTTTGATTCGGAAGCACCTCGGAGAAGAGGAAATTATTGACCACGGGGCCGAGCAGGCCGACGAGCGTCACGGCGAGCGTGGCGAGCGCCACGAGCACGAAATCGGCGGGCGAGAGCGCCTCGACGATGTATTTCATCAGCGCGCTCAGGCTGAGCTTCTTGAGCGGAAAGGGCTTGTAGAATGCAACGGCGTCTTCTTCGAGGAGGTGCTGCGTTTTGGCGTTGAGCTTTACGCGCTTGCCCGTGGAGTAGTCGAAAAAGGTGTAGCCGGAGAGTCCCGAGGGAATCAGCGCCACGACGCGGCCGTCATCCTTGCGCGTGCCGAGCATCGCGCCGATGGCATCGCGATACCAGCCGTCTTGCAGGCGCACCGTGCGGCGCATGATGCCGTAGGGTCGCAGAAGATATTCCAACTGGGCGTCGAGCTCGTCGATGCCGTCGGGAAGTTCGCGGCTTTTCACATGATAGTAGCGCAGAATTTCGTCGATGGCGTTTTTGGTCGCGGCGTGTGCGCTTTCCAAGGCGGCAGCTTTTTTGCCGAGCACGGCATGGGCCATGCGGGCGAAGGATTCGGAGAAAAGCGCGTCGTCGTTCTGCTTTCGCTGACGGATCTGTTCGTCAAACCATCCCATATTTCCTGCCCCCTTACTGATTGGAAATAAGCTGCGTGTAAACGCCGCCGAGCGCCATCAGCTCGTCGTGCGTGCCGCGCTCGACCGCTTTGCCGCCGTCGAGCACGATGATTTCGTCGCAGTCGCGGACGGTCGAAAGGCGGTGCGCCACCACGATGCAGGTGATGCCGCGGTCTTTGATGGCCTTGACCACCTCATATTCGGTTCTCGCGTCGAGTGCGGAGGTCGCCTCGTCGAGAATGATGATGGTCGGGTCCTGCGCCAGCACGCGGGCGATCTCCATGCGCTGCCGCTGGCCGCCGGAAAAGTCCTTGCCGCCTTCGGTGAGGCGGTACTGATACCCGCCCTCGCGCTGCATGATGTCTTCATGAAGCTGCGCGTCGCGCGCGGCCATGATCATCTCGAAGTCCTCGATGGAGCTGTCCCACATTTTAATATTGTTGGCAATGGTGTCCTCAAAGAGGATGATGTCCTGATCGACCACCGCCAAAGAGCCCGTGAAAACGCTGCGGTCGATGTCGCGCAGGGGCTTGCCGTCAAAGAGAATTTCGCCGCTCCACGGCTGATAGAGGCCGGAAATCAGATTCGACAGCGTCGATTTGCCGCAGCCGGACGCGCCGACAAAGGCCACGCGGCTGCCGGGCTGAAGGGTCATGCTGAAATTTTCAATCAGCGGCGCGGCAAGGCGCGAATAGCCGAACGTCACGTTTTTCAGCTCCACGCGGCCGGAGAGCTTGTCGTAGCGCTCGGCGACGGCGTCGCCGTCGAAGCAAACATCGCGGGGATATTTCATCACGTCCTCCACGCGCTCCATTTCGGAGCGCATCTCCTGCACGGTCTGCCCCGCGCCGATGAGCGAGGTGACGGGCGAAACAAAGGAGGACAAAAAGCCCTGAAAGGCCGTAATCATGCCGACGGTAAAGCTGCCCGTCATGGCAAGGTACACGCCGCCGAGCAGCACCGTCGCGCTGCAAAGCGCGCTGACCGTCGAGGGAAGCAGGCCGAGCAGGCGGTTGAGGCGCTGATAGCGCACCTTCTGCGTGTTGACCGCCGCCTGATAGCCTGACCATTTCTCGAAAAAGCCGTTTTCCGCGCCGCTTGCCTTGATGGTTTCAATCATTTCAATGCCCGCGACGGTCGTGCCGGAGAGTTTGCCGGCGTCGCGCATCTGCACGCGGGTCAGATTGATACGCTTTTTGGAAATGATTTGAGAAAGAAAGAAATTGACCAGCACCGAGGCAATGCCGACCGCCGTGAGCGCCACGCTGTAACGCAGCATGACCGCAAGGTAAAAAATCATCATCACCGCGTCGAGCAGCAGCGGGGCAAGCGTGTTGACCAGAGAATTGGCGATGGTCGAATTGGACGAGCGGCGGCTGAGAATGTCGCCCGCCATGCGCTGGGAGAAAAACTCCATGGGCATTTGCAGAATTTTCCAGACGAAGCTGCCCGTGCCGACCACGTCCGCCCGACCCTCGAGCCGCAGGCGATAGCTCGCGCTGATCCACGCAACGGCAAGCTGCACAAGGCTCGTCGCCCCCAGCGCAAGCAGGAAGGGGACGAACCAGTCAGGATTTTCGTGTGTGAGCAGGCGGTCGAGGAAAATGCGCGAAAAGACGGGGCTGATCACGCCGAACAGCGACGTAATGAGCGAGCAGAGCATCAGAAATACGACCGCCGACGCGCTTCCGGTAAGATGCTCCCGCGCATAGGCATACATCGAGCGCTGCTTTCCCTCGGGAACGAAACTTTCGGACGGGGAGAACATCAGGCACACGCCGGTGAACGATTCGTCAAAGGTTTTGAGAGGAACCGTGTAGGTGCCCTTGGCGGGGTCGTTGAGCACGGCCTTTTCGCCGCGGAAACCGTTGAGCACCACGAAGTGGTTAAAATTCCAGTGGATGATGCAGGGGAAAGTGCCGTGCGCGCGCAGGTCCTCCGGCTCAAAGCGGTAGCCTCCGGCGTTCAGGCCGTAGTTTCGCGCCGCGCGCAGAAGATTGCGGGCGTTCGAGCCGTCGCGGGAGATGCCGCAGTCGAGGCGCACCTGCTCGAGCGGGACCCATTTTTCATAGTAGGCAAGCACCATGGCCAGCGATGCGGCGCCGCATTCGAGCGCTTCGAGCTGCATCACCACCGGCACTTTTGCCACCTTGCCCGAAACGGGCTGCTTGATTTTCTGTTTCTTTTTCACGGCGACGCCTCAATTCAGCAGAAAGGAGATGGGCGTTTCGCGGCGCAGGAGAAAGCGCAGCTCGTAGACGCCGTCTTCAAGCTCCGGCGCGGAGATCGTTACGGCGTAAACGGCTTCGTCCGCAGCAAAAAGATCTGCGGGAAGAAACGCACTCAGGGACGCTTCGCCGAAGCGGACGGGAAAGCTCGCGACCTCGCGCACGCAAAATTCCGCATCGCCGATAGAAACGACGGTGCCCGCGGAGAGCTCGGCAAGCTCCGACTGCGAAACGTAACAGGTCACGGTGCCGTCCGCGCAGACGCCGTATGTGCCGAGCGTGGTGTCGAGATGGCCGAAAATGCCCCAGACGCACACGCCGAGCAGCAGTACGATGACGGCGCCGAGCACCGCCCACACGCCGGGATTGGCCACGCGGATGTAGTCGTTGAGCTGTTCGGGGGAGTTGACGCGCTCCATGCTCTTTTCGCGGAAAACTTCACTCATAATACATCGCCCCTTTGCGACAAACTGTTTTGAAATGTGAAATTATTACACATTATACCTTTATTATACCATGCCCTCCGCGCCATTTCAACAGAAAGATAGCAAACG
>CAZGOO010000039.1:0-6889 GCA_964527505.1 uncultured Oscillospiraceae bacterium
GCGCGGCAGTAGTTGATGACCGAGTGCAAGGGCGCAAGGCCGATGCCGCCGGCGACGAACAGGAGGTCTTTGCCCACAAAGTCCGTGTCAACGGGGAAGCCGTTGCCGTAAGGCCCGCGCAGGGTGAGCTGCTGGCCGGGCTCGATGCCGTGCAGCCATTCGGTCACGCAGCCGCATTTTTTAATGGAAAATTCCAGAAAACGCTCCTCGGTCGGACTGGAGGTGATGGAAAAGAGCGCCTCGCCCACGCCGGGGCACGAGAGCATCGCGCACTGGCCGGGGATATGGACAAAGGGCTTTTTGCCGTCGAGGCCGACGACGCGGAAGGTTTTTACATCCGGCGTGTCAACGCGCACGGCGCTGACGGTGACGATTTCGGGGATCAGCGGGTCGCGGCTCATTCGTTCGCACCTCCCAGCGTTTTGATAACTTTCACGATGTGCATATGGATGGGGCACTTTTGCAGGCAGCGGCCGCAACCGACGCAGCCGAAGAGCCCGTCGTTATTCTCGGGGAAATAGACCAGCTTGTGCAAAAAGCGCTGGCGGAAGCGCTCGCGCTGCGTCGGGCGGGGCTGACCGGCGGACATCTGCGTGAAATCCGAATACATACAGCTATCCCAGCAGCGGAAGCGCCGCACGGTTTTGCCGTTGTCAAATTCCTGCACGTCGTAGCACTGGCAGGTGGGGCAGACGAAAGTGCAGGTGCCGCAGCCGAGGCAGCTCTCGGAGAGCTGCGCCCATTCGGGGCGGTCGAAGAGCGCTTTCGTTTTTCCCGCGCCGAACGCGGAGAGGTTCAGATTTGCAAAGGGGAGCTTTTGAAGAATCTCGCGCGTGCGCGCCTTTTGCGCTTCCAGTTCTTCCTCGCCGCAATCTTGCAGCGGCAGACTCTCGGTGAGGGCTTCGCCTTTTTCCGTGAGCGCCTGCCAGTAAAGATGCGTTTCACTCAGGTGGCACTGCACATCGCCCTGCGGGGCGGTCGGGTCAATGCCGAAATTCGTGCAGAAGCAGGTCTCCTCCGGTTCGGAGCAGGAAAGGGTGATGACGGTCGCCGCCTCGCGGCGCGAAGCATAGAACGTGTCGCGCGGCTCGGTGAGAAACACGCGGTCTAAAACTTCAAAGCTGCGCGCGTCGCAGGCGCGCACGCCGAAAAGAACGAAATGTTCGGGGAGTTCCGGCGCGGGCAACGCCTGCAACTGTTTTCCCGTCACGCGAAAGGCCATCAGTGGCTCTACCTGCGGGAAAAAGAGGTCTTTGGCCGAGCGGACGGGCTTGCCGGAAAGAAGCGGCTCGGTGCCCTCCGACCACGGGCGAAACGCGTCTTTTTGCGGAACATAAAGCGCCTCGCGCGCGGCAATCGCCGCGAAAAGCTCGCCCAAACGGGCGCGTTCGATGCACTTCATACGCCTCGCCCTCCTTTTTCGCGAACGATGGACGGCTCGCAGTCGTCTTTGCGGAAATCCGTCAGAGGCGGCACGGAGTCGAAGTCCGCGCCCGCCTGATATTCGCCGTAAAATTCGTTGATATCTTTGATAAATTTGCGGTTGAGCAGATGCAGCGGGATGTGCTGCGGGCAGACGCGCGAGCATTCGCCGCAGTCGGTGCAGCGGGAGGCGACATGGAACGCGCGGATGATGTGGAAGAAATTCTCCTCGAAATCATCGGCGGCGGCCTTATTCGCCGTGCCGAGGCTGCGGTTGTCAAAGACGCACTGCTCGCACGAGCACGCGGGGCAGACATTGCGGCAGGCGTTGCAGCGGATGCAGCGCGAAAGCTCGCCGCGCCAGAAATCGAAGCGCTCCTGCGGGGTCATCGCCTCGATGCGCTCGACCTCGGCAAAGCGCGCGGAGGGACATTCTTCTCCCTGCTCGCCGAGAAGCTCATCGAAAATCACGATTTTTTTGCTCTTGCAGACCTTGCAGCGCTCGGTGAGCGCGTCTGCGCGGGCAATTTCCGTTTCGCCCGAAAGGGTCGTCAGGTGCAGCGTGTCGCCCTCGAGGCGGGCGCCGAGCGCGCCCGAGACACCGCGTGCGCGCAAAACTTCCATGTCGCATTTGCCTTCGCACTGCACGCCGACGATGTACACATTTTCCCGCGCGATGCGATGCTCCTTGCAAAGCTGCAAGAAGGAGTAGCTGTCGCAGGGCTTGAGGAACACGGCAACTTTTCCCTCGCGCTTGGACTGCGCGATGCAGGCTTTCGAGAGATTTGCGGCCGTAAAGGAATCGTAAACAAACTCGGCTTCGACCTCCTGCGCGCTTTCAAAGCAGGCGGGGGTCGCGTCGTAGAAAAATTCGCCGCGCTTCCAGCCGAGTACCCGCGCGACTTTGCCGGAGGAAAGAAGCTCCAGCGCTTTCTGCTTTACTCCCTGCATCGTAAATCCTCCAGTCTGCGATTTTCGCCGAGCGCCGAGACGGTGCGCACGAAATCGTTCATCGTTTCGGCAAATTTTGCGCCCTCGGCCGCCGAGACCCACTCGACGCGCGTGCGCTCGCGCTCAATGCCGAGATAGTCCAGAAGCGAAAACAGAAGTGTCATTCTGCGGCGGGCGTAGTAGTTTCCGGTGGTGTAGTGGCAGTCGCCGGGGTGGCAGCCGCAGAGGATCACGCCGTCCGCGCCGCGCTGAAAGGCGCGCAGAATGAACATCGGGTTCAGGCGGCACGAGCAGGGAATGCGGATGATTTTCACATTTGCGGGGTATTGCAGACGGTTCGTGCCCGAAAGGTCTGCGCCCGCGTAGGAGCACCAGTTGCAGCAAAAGGCAACGATGGTCGGCGCTTTGTTCATCGGCATATCGCATCTACCTCCGCAAGAATCTGTTTGTTGGAGAAGCCCTTGAGATCCATCGCGCCCGACATACACGCCACGGTGCACGCGCCGCAGCCCTGACAGACGGCGGCATTGACCTGCGCCACGCGGCGCACAAGGGTCGTGCGGTTCGGGCCTCGGAACTCTTTGTTTACATAACTTATCGCACCGTAGGGGCAGACCTTTTCGCAGGTCGAGCAGCCGTTGCACATGGCTTCGTTCGGCTCGGCCACGCAGGGGTTGCAGCGCAGCGAATCTTTGACCAGAAGCCCGATGACCTTGGCCGCCGCCGCAGAAGCCTGCGCGACGGTTTCGGGGATGTCTTTCGGCCCTTGGCACGCGCCGCAAAGGTACACGCCCGCCGTCGGGCTTTCCACGGGGCGCAGTTTCGGGTGCGCTTCGGTGAAGAAATCGTTGGTGTCCATGGAGGCGGTGAGCTTCGTGGCAAGCTCCCTTGCGCCCGCGCTCGGCTCGATGGCGGCCGCAAGCACGACCATGTCCGCGTCGATGTGAAGCTGACGGCCGTCAAGCAAATCGCTTGCCTGCACCTTGAGCTTGCCGCCGACGGGCTCGACCTTGCCGACCATACCCTTGATATAATGTACGCCGTACTGCTCCACCGCGCGGCGGTAGAATTCGTCGAAGCCCTTGCCGGGGGTGCGTACATCGATGTAGAACACATAAACTTCGGTGTCGGGGTATTTCTCGCGGCAGAGCATGGCGTGCTTCGCCGTGTACATACAGCAGATTTTCGAGCAGTAGCTCTTGCCCTTCTGCGCGCCGTCGCAGCGCGAGCCGACGCACTGCACGAAAACGAGCGTTTTCGGGTGCGTGCCGTCGGAGGGGCGCAGAAGCGTGCCGCCCGTCGGGCCGGCGGCGTTCATCAGGCGCTCAAATTCGAGAGAAGTGACCACATCGGGGCTTTTGCTGTAAGCAAATTCGTCGAATTGGTCGAGCTTAATGGGCTCAAAGCCCGTGGCGGCGACGATCGCGCCGTATTCGCGCTCCAGAATTTCATCTTTCTGCTTGTAGTCGATCGCGCCTGCGGTACAGACCTTCGAGCACACGCCGCACTTGCCGGATTGGAGCATGGAGCAGTGGCTTGCGTCGATGGTGGCCACTTTCGGCACGGCCTGCGCAAAGGGAATGTAGATGGCGCGGCGCTTATCGAGCCCGAGGTTAAATTCGTTCGGGACGTTTTTCTGCGGGCATTTTTCCGTGCACAGGCCGCAGCCGGTGCATTTCGTTTCGTCCACATAGCGCGCCTTTTTGCGGATGCTGACACGGAAATTTCCCACGAAGCCCTGCACCTGCTCCACTTCGGAGTAAGAAAAAATGTGAATGCGCTCATTTTGCGCGCAATCGACCATTTTCGGCGTGAGAATGCACGCCGCGCAGTCGAGTGTGGGGAAAGTTTTGTCGATTTGCGTCATTTTGCCGCCGATGGTCGGGCGCTTTTCCACAATATCGACCTCAAACCCCGCCTCGGCGATGTCGAGCGCGGCCTGAATGCCCGCGATGCCGCCGCCGACGACGAGCGCGCGCTTCGTGACGGGGCTTTCGCCCGCGGTCAAAGGCGCATTGAGCCGCACCTTGGCGATGGCGGCTCTGCCGAGCACGACCGCTTTTTCGGTCGCTTCGTCCTTGTCCTTATGAATCCACGAGCACTGCTCGCGGATGTTCGCGATTTCCACGAGATAGTCGTTGAGCCCCGCCGCCGCGCAGGTTTTGCGGAAGGTCTGTTCGTGCATTCGCGGAGAGCAGGAGCAGATGACCGCGCCCGTCAGCTTTTGCTCGCGGATGGTCGTTTGAATCAATTCCTGCCCCGCCTGAGAGCACATATAGGGGTAGTCCGCCGCGAATACGACGCCCGGCTCGCGGGCGAGCGCTGCGGCGACTTTTGCAACATCCACCGTCGCGGCAATGTTCGTGCCGCAGTGGCAGACAAATACGCCGATGCGATGCATTTTACCCCCTCCTTACTTTCTGTATTTTCGGAATGCCGCGGCAAGCGCCTGCTGCGGCAAAGCGTCGTCGGCAAGTGCCGGAACCTGCTCGGGGCGCAGATGCGTTTCGCCCTGACGGCGCAAAACGGCCAGACGAACGGCCTCGATGAGCTTCGCCGGCTCGACCGCGCGCGGACAGCGCTCCACGCAGGCAAAGCAGCTCAGGCAGGTGTAGATGCCGCGCGAGCGCATGAGCTCGTCGATGCGGCCGTTTTCGACCATCGAAACAAACTGATGCGGATGAAATTCCATCTCGTCATAAGCGGGGCAGCTTGCGCTGCATTTGCCGCAGCGCATACATTTGCGCGGGTTGACGCCGGAGATGCGTGCTACGGTTTCAAGCGTCACATCCATTTCACTCCACCTCCGCACCGAGCGCTTCGGCAAGAAGCTCGGTAAAATGGACGACGTTCGCGCCCGCGTGCTGCGTCAGATTGTACTGGCACAGGGGGCACGCCGTCACAAGCGCCTCGGCGCCCGCTTCGCGCGCCTGCGCGGCGATGCGCTGCGACTGCTTTTGCGCAAGCGCGGGGGTGTCGATGGTCACATAGCCGCCGCAGCATTCGTTGCGCAGCGGGAAATAGACGGGCTCGGCACCTAACGCGCAGAGAAAATCCTCCAAAATGCGCGGATTTTCGGGGTCGTCAAGCTGCATTTCGCTGCTCGGGCGCAGGAGCATACAGCCGTAATACGCGCCGAATTTGCGGCCGGACAGGGGATGGACGACCTTTTTCGCCAGCGCGTCGAAGCCGACGGTATCGCGCAGAAGCTCCAAGAAATGAACCACATGGGTTTGACCTGTGTAGGCGGCGGGGAGCTTGAGATAGCGGTTGATTTTTTCGCACAGCTCGGGGTCGGTTTGCAGGTCGCGGTTGACCCGCTTGAGCACATGGTGGCACGCCGAGCACAAAGTCACAAGCGTGCCGCCCGCCTCGGCGGCAGCCGACAGCGCCCGCACGGACGGCAGACGCGTGGCAAGCTCATCGCGCGCCATCGGGTAGACCGCGCCGCAGCACTGCCATTCGGGCAGCTCTTGAAGCGTGAAGCCCAGCTTCTGCGCGCTGCGCCGCGCGCACAGATCCAGCCGCGTCGCTTTGTTTTTCAGCGTACAGCCGGGGAAATAGGAAAATTCCATAAGGTCCTCCGCACTCAGAGCCGAAGCTGATCGATGACATCGCGCAGCTTCTGCGCGCTCAGGTGCATTTTTTTCGTTTCCTCCTCGGTCAGAGGATTGAGAATCTTTCCGCGCACGCCCGTTACATCGACCAGAGCGAGGGTGGACAGGCAAACATCCGAAACGCCGTATTCCCCGTGCATCAAAGTCGAAACGCTCACGGCCGTTCCGGCGGTGCTTTGCAGGCACTTGCACAGGTGGCACACCGCCATCGCAACGGCAAAGAACGTCGCGCCCTTGTTCTGAATCACCTGCGCGCCGGAGGTCTTGACGAAATTCTCGATTTCTTCATACTCGCGGTTCCAGTTGATGCGCGCGCAGTCGGGGGAGTAGTTGCGATAGAGGTCGATGGGGTTGTTGGCGATGTGAACGAGCGACCAAGGCACAAAGGACGAATCGCCGTGCTCGCCGTAGACGTGCGCGTGGATGTTGCGCGGGCTGATGCAGAAGCGCTTTGCAAGCGCCGATTGCAGGCGGCTGGTATCGAGAATCGTTCCCGAGCCGATGATCTGATGCTCGGGCAGACCGGAAAATTTGTGGAACACATAGGTCAGAACATCCACGGGGTTCGACACGATCACATACAGCGCCTTCGGAGCGACCGAGACGATGCGCGGGGTGATGTCTTTGAGAATGTCCACATTGACCTGCGCAAGCTCAAGGCGCGTCTGGCCGGGCTTGCGCGGCAGGCCGGAGGTAATGATCACGATGTCCGAGCCCGCAGCGGCGGGATAGTCGCCGGAGCGGACGATGGCGGGCGAGCAGAAAGGTGCGCCCTGATAAATATCCAGCGCTTCGCCGAGCGCCTTTTTGCGGTTGATATCCACCAGAACGATCTCCGAGGCGATGCCCTGAATCATCAGGTCGTTGGCAATGGTCGCGCCGACGCTTCCCGCGCCGAT
>CAZGOO010000040.1:0-6815 GCA_964527505.1 uncultured Oscillospiraceae bacterium
TAGAGGTTGCCGTTTTCGTCGCAGATGACGCTGCTGATGCAATACTGCTCATAGCCCTTCGCGTCGTAGAGCTCAACGAGTTCGGTCTTGGTCACATCGTCGGCCTTGACCTTGATGAGCGACACGCCGCCGGGGTTCATGTTGTAAGTGGAGTAGAAATACAGGTAGCCGTCGGTTTCTTCATAGGCGTTGGACATGAGCATGGAGCACTGCGGATAGCCCTTGAGGCCGACAAAACCGACCACGTTCAGGCTCTCGCGCTCGGCGATGACAAAGTTGCCGCTCGAGCCGGAGGAGGAGATGCCGCTGCCCGTGCCGAAGTAGAGGTAGTCGCCGTAAACAACGGGGGTAGAGGTGCTCTGCGCGCCGAAGGAGACGGTCTTCAGGTCGGAGATCGTGCCGGTCTTGTCGTCGATCTTCGCGCTGCAAAGGTAGCCGCCCTTGGTGGTGAAGTAGACCGAGCCGTCGGCATAGGTCAGGGTGCTTCTCTGGTCGCCGCAGCCGGTGAGGGTCGCGGTGCTCACGGGAGCGATTTCCTCGTCCTCGGCGTAGGATTTCTTAAAGACGAGCAGCTTCGAATCGCCCGAAGTGCCGCTTGCGCCGTCGTCGGTGCCGACGGCAATGTAGTCGCCGATGGCAACGGAGCCTGCCCAGTAGAAGCCGCCGGTCACGGTGTAAGACCACAGCTTTTCGCCCGTCTTGGCGTCGAGGCAAACGAAGTTGGCGTCTTTGGCCTCGCCGTTCCAGAAGCCGGTGTAGACCTTGCCGTCGGAAACGGTGATGGGAGACAGGGACTGGCCGCCGAGCTCATCGGTATAGGTCCATGCGCTGTTGAGCGACTTTGCGCCGAGCGCCTGCACGGTGCCGCCGGAAAGCGGGGCGTAGATCAGGCCGTCGGCATAAGCGGGAGGCGTGTAGCCCCAGTTGGGTGCGGAGGTCAGGTCGCCCTCCGAGAGGACTTCGCCCGTCTCAAGGTCGAGCTTGTAGATTTTCTTGGTGCCGAGCATCACGACAAGCGCGTCGTCTACGATGATCTGCACGCTCGGTGCGGCCGTCCAGCCGGTGCCGAGTTTTTTCGTCCACTTGAGTGCGGCATACTCTTTGCCCGTGGGGGTCGCGACGGAGGTAATGCCGTTGTTTTCGTCGTTGCCGCGGAAGTTCTTCCACTGCGCATCGACCGAGTAAGCCGTCAGGCTGCAAAATGCGGGAACATAGGTGGTGGCCACATTTTCGTCGGCGTTCATAATTGCCGCCAGACGCAGGCCGCCCTCTTTTTCAAAGGTGTAGGTGAATTGGCCGTTCTCGTCGGTGGTGACGATGTTGCCGTCGTCATCATAGAGGTAGTCGGAAACCTTGCCGTTGGCATCGAGGCAGGCAATCATAATGTTTGCCATCGATTTCGGCTCGATCGGCTGCGTCTCGGTGCCGGGCGTGGCCCACATTGCCGCCGTCGAGTTAAAGCCCGAGAGGGTCAGGGTGACGGGCTCGCCGACTGCGACGGAAAGATTTTTCGCATCGAAATAGAGATAATCGGTGTACATTCCGTACCAGCCGTCGTTCGGCAGGAAGAAGAAGTGCACCTCGTCGCCCTCTTTGAGCACGCACTCATTGGCGGCGTAGCCGTCGGACATCGGGCCCATCGGCGTGCTGTCATTGACCGTGAAGCAAATGGAGCCGGAAATGCCGAAAATGGAAGTGACATAGCTTGCCGAGCCGCCGATGTAGTCGTCCATCGTCTCTTTGCAGAAGTAAGAGCCGTAGACGGCCTCGTGCGCGGCCAGAAGCGCGTCGGAGACGGTAATTTCGCCGTCTTTCACGCCGTGGTCAACGCCGCCGACCGTGTAGCCGGGCGCTGCGTTTTCCCAGCCGTACTTGTCCACGGTGTTGGCTTTGACCGTGATTTGACGGCGCATAATGGGCACGGACAGATTGTCCGCATTGCTGACAGTGAACCAGACGCGAATTTCGCCGTCCTGTGCGTCCGTGGCAAAGACCGCGGGCACAAGCGACAAAATCATCGCCAGCACAAGCAGCAAACTCAGGATGCGTTGTTTCATAGGGCACCTCTCTAATGATAAAAGTGATATTATTGCACGCCCGCAGGCGAGTCAACCGATAAAAAAGCACCGCTTCTCACGAAAAGGAAGCGGTGCAAACGCATTTATGCACACAAAGATAAGCCCCCCGGGAACGCCGGTTGGGCAGCGACTCTGAGTATCCTGACTTGCGCTTTTGCGGGCAACGCCCGCGCGCCCAAACTCCTGCCTTCCCCGCCTTGGCGAGTGGTAAACTTTCGTTTCGCATTGCTGCTTCGGAGCGGACTGACGCTTACAGTACCGTTTCTGTGCGGGGCTTTTCACCCCATTCCTCGTCGGGACGACCCCGACACGAGTCTGCTATTTACTTACGCCGTCATTATATCCCCCCGCCGCGCGCTTGTCAAGAGGCTTTTGCGTTTTTCCCGACGGATTTTTTGAATAAAGCGCCCGCGCGGCGCATACGCTTTCTCAACGCACGCGCGCTTCGCTACCTTTCGGCGCATTCGCTCGGGTAGGCATTCGTTGGAAAGGGGTTTGTCCATGACCGAAAACATCGAGCAGCGCGCCTGCGAGCTGGCAGCCTATCTCATCGAACGGCACGCGACCGTTCGCGACTGCGCAAAGCATTTCGGGATCTCCAAATCGACCGTACATCAGGATCTGACGCAGCGATTGGAGCATTGCAACCGCGCGCTTTATCTGCGCGTAAAGGCCGTACTTGCCGAGAACAAGGCCGAGCGGCACATTCGCGGCGGGCTTGCCACGCGAAGAAAATATCGCGGCGAATAGAAATCGCCCACCGAGCCGTTCGGTGGGCGATTTTTTCTCAGAAGTCGTATTTCGAGGCAAGTCGCGCAGGCCGCAGGCACAGAAGCCGCCATGCGGGCAGAAGCGACACGAGCATCTGGTAGACCAGCGTGGCAAGGTAGACCAGCGCGGCGGCGTACCACGGAAGATACATGGAAAATTCCGTGGATGTGAGATTCGTCAGCGCGGTAAAGACACCGTAGGTCGCGGCGGCGGCGGGCAGGCTGCTCGTCAGCGACAAAAGGAAGCTCTCAAGCGCGAAAATGCACAAAAGCTTGCGCCCGGGGATGCCGAGGAGCCTGTAAACCGCGAGCATTCCGATGCGCCCGTGTACGCGCGAGCGCTGCAAAAGGTAGAGCATCACCATGGCAAGCGCGATGACCGTGACGGTCACAATCAGCCGCGCGTCGGCCTTGATGCGCGACTGCTCGGTGTATTCGTCCATTTTCGCGGAATACTCATGCTTTGCAATCACGGTGGCCGTTTTGTTTTCCTGATCCTCCGAGGGCTTTGCGATGTAGGCGCGGAACGCGGCGGGGTCGGCCGCATAGACATTGAAATTCCTGTTGATGATCTGCCGCGCGATGCGCTCGATCTGGTCGTCATTGATAACGAACGACGCCGCGCAGTCGTCAGACGAGAAAGTGCCTTGAATGCGCATCTGTATCCCGTTGACAATATAGCAGTACACGCCGACGCGGTAGGCATAGCCGCTGCCCATCTGCTCCAGATTGATGAGGCAGAACTGGCCGTCTTCGTCCGGTGTGAGGTCGAAGAGGCCCTCCTTCTCGGGATATCTGCGGATAAATTCCTCAAAGCCGATGAGGGGCTTGCCGCCCGAGGCGATGGAGATCATGGCCGCAGGCGAGAGGTAGAGCGAATGCTCGCCGGAGTCGCTGATGCCGACGATGGTGGGGGTGAAGGCATTTTTCTTGCTGAACACAAGCTCAACGCCCAAAAACTGCTGAATATCCGTGATGCCGCTTTGCAAAACGCCGTCTTTGTCCAAAAGGTTCTGCAAAACGCGGCGGTCTATGACGATTTCGTCGGAATATTCCGGCATACGCCCGGCAATGAGCGTGCTCTCATCGAAGCGGTCGAGCAGCACATAGCTGAATTTTCCGAGCGGCTGCTCAATCTTGCCGAGCTGGGCGTAGATATCCGTGGAATAGGTCGGCGAATACGCCTCAACGGGCATAACGGTGATGTCCAAGCCGGACTTTTCCAGATACTCGATATAGCGCGCGGAAAGGTCGGCGTAGCTGTCGCTCGGCGAGGCATTTTCGCCGTAGTTCATGGTAAAAGAGAAGATGTGCGAATCCGTGCGGATGAAATCCTCGGGGTCGATG
Organism: uncultured Oscillospiraceae bacterium; assembly: GCA_964527505.1. Classification (GTDB taxonomy): domain Bacteria; phylum Bacillota; class Clostridia; order Oscillospirales; family Oscillospiraceae; genus JAZOXB01. Next base: position 4,196 of record CAZGOO010000040.1, read on the forward strand.
CGCGAGAGGGTCATGAAATCTCCGACAATCCAGATGGTAAGCACCGTGAGCGTCACAAGGAACACCCAGATGCCGAGCTGGCGGATGCCCGCCGTGCGCCACAGGCGCAGCGCCTCTTTGCCGATCATCGAGAAGCCGATGCCCTTTCCGGGCACGGAGCGGCGCTCCTCGGCGGCGTCGGGCAGGAGCTTTTGCGCGTGCAAATCGCTTCGGTCGATCTCTTCGAGGGTCAGGCGGGGGCGGCAGCCCTCGGCGATCATCGGCTGCGCGGTGTCGGAAAGGGTCAAAGAGCGGTGGTCATCGAGCTGCAAAACGATGCGGTCGGGCAGGGCAAGAATGGTGAATTTCAGCTCTTTTGCTGCCGGGTCGCGCAGAAGGCGGAAAGAGAAGCCCTCGTGCTGCTGCGTCGATTCTTCATAATCGCCCGCGTAGAAGCGGCTGTCGCCGTCTTGCAGAGCCATGGAGCCGCGCTCCCATTCGGTTTCGTCTTTGCCGATGCGCCCTGCCTCGACGGTGAGGATGCGGTCGGCAAAGAAGCGCGCGATGCGCTCTTCGTGCGTGACCATCACGACAAGGCTCTGCTTGGAAATCTGCCGCAGAAGCGTGCAGATATTCATCGTGTTCGCCTCGTCGAGGTTGCCCGTCGGTTCGTCGGCGAAAATCACGCGCGGACGGCGCGCAAGGGCGCGGGCGATGGCCACGCGCTGCTGCTGGCCGCCGGAGAGCGAGCTGACCAGACGGCGCGAATAGCGCGCCATATCCACGGCCTGAAGCGCCTGACGGACGCGCTCCAACTTTTCGCGGTGCGTCAGGTCGAGATTGTGCAGGCCGAGGTAAACATTGTAGCCGACGGAGTGCTCTTCGAGCAGATAGTAGTTCTGGAAGATGTAGCCGAAGCTGCGGTTGCGCACGGACTGCATCGAGTTTGCGCCGAAGCGGGTGACGGCGGTTCCGTTGACGGAAATTTCGCCGCCGTCGTAGCCGTCGAGGCCGCCGACGGCATTGAGCAGCGTCGTCTTGCCGCAGCCGGACGGGCCGAGGATGCACACGAAACCCGTGTCGGGAAGCGTGAGGGACAAATCACGCAGCACTTTCTGCGCATGGCGGCTGCGCGCGTCGTAGGTTTTGTTCAGATTTTTGATTTCAATCATTGTGCGCTCGCCTCCTCCAACTCTTTCCAGTTCAAATCGCCGCTTTGCTGACTAAACGGATACACGCTCTTGCGCAGCGCGCGCATCACCCACCACGCCGAAAGAAGCGCCGCTATCAGGTGCGTCAGCGACAAAATCACGGCTTTTTCCGCAGGCAGATACCGCACGAGCGAAACAATCCGCTCGATTTCAAGGGCATTGCCCGCGTAAATGCCCGCAAGGCCGACAAGCTGACCGGCGGCCGTAAAGGCGAGGAACTGCCAGAGAATCGACAGCTTCGCCTCCCGACACGACAGGCCGATGTTGCTCAAAAGGCGGTAGTTCTCCGTCTGCGTGGAGAAGAGCGCGCGCAGCACGATGACCTGAAGCAGCAAGACCGCCACAAGGACAATCAGGCACAGCCGCAGCGTATTCATGCGTTCGGCGGAAAGCGTTTCGTCAATCGTCTGCGAGCCGGTGCGATAGGGTGACATTGCGTTGTAGCCCATCTGCCCAAGCACATCGAGCGCGCGGTCAACATAGGCATAGTCCGTTACATACAATGTGACCTGATCGGCGTAATTCTGCGGCACGATCTGCTTGAACGACTGCTCGGAGACGAGGATGTACTCCATGAGGGCATATTCGTGCGTTCCTGCCAAGCTGAAGTTGATCTGATCTCCCGTTATGTAGTCATACGCGATGGGAATATTATGGGACAGGCCGATGCGGATGGCTTTGTTCGCGCTCAGAATCACTTGCCCGTAGCTCAGCTCCTTCGAGGGGGCGAAATAGGCGATGCCTTTGGTAAAGTAGCTGGCAAACGCGCGAGCGGTGCCCCGAACCGCGCCGTTGACCATCATGCCGACGTCATCGTGGAAATACAGATGCTCGCCGCAGTCGGTCGTGCCGACGATCTCCATCTGAAATTCGATATACACACCCGGGCTCCAGCGGTTTGCGTCGCTCAGATAGACCGTAATCGTCTGCCCGAGCAGCGCGGGGTCGCCGCTGACGGCCTCATAGAAATTCTCCGGCATTCTGCCGTCGGTCAAAAAGCCCTCCGCGCTCGACGGAACGGTCTGCACAAAGAGGCTGTAATTGCTCAATTGCAGGGTTTTTTTCATGGTCACTTCCGCGCCGATCTCCGAGCCGGAGGTGTGGGTATATCGGAAGTAGTAGTCCTGATCTTCGCGGTAGAAATAGTTTATGTCGGCCACATAGCCGTAGCGCTCGATGTGCCGCACATTCGGCACATAGGAGAGCACCTCCATGTCCGCGTCGGTGAAATTCGAGCCGTCGAGACGCTGCACGACGATGCGGTTTTGGTCGCCGTTTCGGAATGCCGTGTCGTCGTAAATTCGCGTGGAATTGTCGTCAAGATTCGACAAAAACGTCCCGAGAAATACGAACACGGCCAGCGCGGTAACGGAGAAGAAGAGCAGCATAATCACCGACCACACCGGCCGCGCGCGCATTTGCAGCGCCGC
>CAZGOO010000041.1:0-6629 GCA_964527505.1 uncultured Oscillospiraceae bacterium
TTTTTCTCAGAAGTTCATCGCTTCGGCGCTTTTGAGCCGAAGTTGCAGCTTGTCGGCGATAAGCGCGATGAATTCCGAGTTGGTGGGCTTGCCTTTGGTGTTGCTGACCGTGTAGCCGAAGAAACGCTGAAGCGTTTCCAAGTCGCCGCGATCCCACGCGACCTCGATGGCGTGGCGAATGGCGCGCTCGACGCGCGAAGGCGTGGTCTGGAACGTCTTTGCCACCTGCGGGTAGAGCACTTTCGTGATGGCGTTGATGACGTCCATGTCGTTGACCGCCAGCAAAATCGCCTCGCGCAAATACTGGTAGCCCTTGATGTGCGCGGGCACGCCGATCTCGTGAATGACGGATGTGACCATCGCCTCCATGTTCGCGTGGCTCGCGGGCGATGCACCGGGCTTGGCGTTGCGGGCCGAACGGATCTGCGCCAGACGGTCGGCGATGTCGGCGGCCTCGACGGGCTTGCGCATGATGTACTGCGCGCCGAGCCCGACAAGCTGACCCGTCAGGAAATCCGTCAGATATTCGGTCAAGACGAGCGCCGTCGGATGCTTGGCCGAAGCGCCCGCCGCACGCAAAACCGCGATTCCGTCCGCTTTCGGCAGCATCATATCCACGACCAGCAGATCCGGCTGAACCGTTTGCAGGGCCGCGATGGCCTGCGCGCCGTCGTTGACGGTTGCCGCAACCGTCACCTTTTCGAGCTTCTGCACCGCAAGCTGCACCCGGCGACAGAGCGTCTCGTCTCCGATGGCAATCAGTACCCGACTCCAATTTTCCATTTTACTTGTCCTCCCTCCGATTCTGCGCTGTTGCGAAGCGTTGATTTGAATTTACCACATCGGTCGGCGATTTGCAAGTATTTTTCTTTATTTTCTCCAACTTTCGTTCGACATAATTCGACATTTTTGTCGAAAACGACAAAAATAATTTTTTCGGGCACAGCGATATCGCAAGGAACGGAGCAAAGCGTAAAACCGCGCCGCGCGGCGGCGGGGGATTCGGAAAAAAACCTTGCCGCAGACGGAAAAAGTATTGACACTCCCGCGCCTTTTGTGGTAGTATAGTAAGTGGAAAAACGGCGACAGGCCGTCCGAGCTGAATACGGATCGGAAGACTGAACCGGGAGAGATCGCTTATCTGCGGCGCCGAAGGGGAATGCGAAAACTCTCAGGCAAAAGGACCGGCTCACGACGACACTCCGAAAAGGATGGAGCGCAAGCTCCATACGCCGAAGGGGCAACCGCGCAGGCGGGAAATCTCTCAGGTTTTTCAACGGAGGCACAAAGAACCCGACGGGGGCTTTGTGCCGTTTTTTCTATGTTAATTTGTAACTTAATATGACAGGAGGACTCCACTTATGAGCGAACTCAAGCGCACCCAGCTCTATGACGTCCATGTTGCCGAAGGCGCAACGATGGTCGATTTCGGCGGCTGGGAAATGCCCATCCAGTACCCGAGCGGCATCGTTGCCGAGCATCTGTACACCCGTCACGTGTGCAGCCTGTTCGACGTGTCGCACATGGGCCGTCTGCTCGTTGAAGGCCCCGACCGTGTTGCATTCTTGCAGCACGTTCTGAGCAGCAACGTCAACGCGCTCGACCTGAATCAGGCGCAGTATTGCATCATCCCCAATGAAAACGGCGGCGCCGTGGATGATGCTTACCTCTACCGCTTCGAGGAAGAGCGCTTCCTGCTCGTCGTCAACGCGGCGAACACCGACAAGGACCTTGCCCACCTCAACGCCATCGTCAAGAACTATAACTGCACCATCACCAACATCACCGACAAGATTGCCTCCATCGCCGTTCAGGGCCCGAAGTGCAAAGACCTTCTGACCGTCCTTGCCGGCGGCGAGACGCTCACCGAGCCCATGAAGAACGCTCTGGGCACCGTGAAGCTCGAAGGCCGCACCGCCCGCGTCGCCAAGACCGGCTACACCGGCGAGCCTCTGGGCTACGAAGTGTTCATCGAGTCGTCCGAAGCCGCATGGCTGTGGAAGCGTCTGGAAGAGCTCGGCGCAAAGTCCGCCGGCCTCGGCGCGCGCGATACGCTGCGTCTGGAAGCGGGTCTGCCGCTCTACGGCCACGAAATGGGTCTGGCTCCCGACGGAAGCGAGCTGCCCATCTTCGCCGTTCCGCTTGCCAAGTTCGCCGTGAGCTTCTCCGAGCTCAAGGGCGACTTCGTCGGCAGAAAAGAGCTGGAAAAGCAGTTCTCCGCCTACCAGAAGATCATCGCCCGCGACTATTCCGAAATCGAGAACCTGCCGCGCCGCGTGCGCCCGATCACCCTGCTCGACCGCGGCGTTATGCGCGCCGGCATGGAAGTTTACCGCAACGGCAAGCACATCGGCTGGGTCACTTCCGGCACAATGGTTCCTTACTACCTCAGCGAGGGCGAGGGCCTTGCCTCCACCTTCCTCGAGAACACCAAAAACCGCTCCATCGGTATGGCCTACATCGACAGCGATATCCTGAAAGACGACATCGTTGAAATCGACGTTCGCGGCAAGCGCCTCAAGGCCGCCATCCCCGCCTACCATATGCGCGTGGACGCACCTCCCTTTGCCCGCCCGATCATCTATCAGCCGGTCGTTAAGGAAGAGGCCGCGCCCGTCGTGGCCGACCGCACGCCCGCCGCGCTGGAGCTGCTGCGCGAAGCCACGCAGAACCACCGCTGGCGCCAGAAGATGTGCATCAACCTCATCCCCTCGGAAAACACCCCCAGCCACGCCGTGCAGATGCTCTGCGGCTCCGACCCCGCGTTCCGCTATGCCGAGCATAAGAAGATCAAGTCCTTCAACGACGCAGACATCTTCTACTATCAGGGCACGAAGTTCATCAACCGCGTCGAGCAGCTCCTCGTCGAGCAGATGAAGCAGTACTTCGGCTGCGCCGAAGTCGAGACGCGCGTGACCAGCGGCCAGATGTCCAACACCGCCGTGTTCTCCGCCCTCATGGACTGGAAGAACCGCGGCAACCGCAAGCGCGACCCGCAGCGCCTCGGTTATGTGCTCAACAACCACATCATCAAGGGCGGCCACCTCAGCGCGCAGCCGATGGGCGCTCTGCATGACTACATCGCCATCGACCCCGTCACCGAGCGTCACGCCATCGTCAACTTCCCCGTCTGCAAGGACAACATCTACAAGATCGATGTGGAAGAGACGAAGAAAGTCATCGAAAAGTACCGCCCCGAGTTCATCATCTTCGGCAAGAGCATGGTGCTGCATAAGGAGCCCGTGGCCGCCATCCGCAAGTTTGTGGACGAAATGGGTCTGCAAACCACCATTATGTACGACATGGCGCACGTCCTCGGCCTCGTCGGCGACTACTTCCAGAAGCCTTTCGAAGAGGGCGCGGAAATCGTCACCGGCTCGACCCACAAGACCTTCTTCGGCCCGCAGCGCGGCGTCATCGGCGTCAACTACAAGCCCGAAGACCTCAAGTATGAGCTCTGGGAGACCATCGAGAGCCGCACCTTCCCGGGCAGCGTCTCGAACCACCACCTCGGCACGCAGCTCGGCCAGCTCATGGCTGCCTACGAAATGAACCAGTTCAAGGACAGCTACCAGAAGGCCGTCGTTACCAACGCCAAGTCCTTTGCCAAGAGCCTCAAGGCGCAGGGCCTCGACGTTGCGGGCGATCCCGCCAACGACTACACCGAGACGCATCAGGTCATCGTCAATGTCGGCTACGGCATCGGCCCGGAAATCGCCGAGCGCCTCGAGCAGAACAACATCATCGTCAACTATCAGGCTACGCCGTGCGAAGAGGGCTTCACCGCCTCCGGCGCGCTGCGCATGGGCGTCAACGAAATGACCCGCTTCGGCTTCGGCGAGAAGGAATTTGCCCGTCTGGCCGAAATCATGGCCGACTGCATCCTGCGCAACAAGGATGTCACCGCCGAGGTCGAGAAGTTCCGCTCCGAGTACACCGAGATGCACTACTGCTTCTCCGGTGCGGAATTCGACGCCGCCCTCGAGGCTTTCGCCGGCGAAATCGGTCTGTAAATCGCACCCAAATGCGGCGGGGCGCGCTGCCCCGCCGCCTGAAAAGCGTTTTTTCCGGCACTGCCGGTCAATTTCAAATACCATTACATTACATTACATTTAACTGGAGGAAAATCATCATGAATTACCCGACCGAGTTGAAGTACACCAAGTCCCACGAATGGATCCAGATGGACGGCAACACCGCCATCATCGGCATCTCCGACTTCGCGCAGGATGCGCTGGGCGACCTTGTTTTCGTGAACCTGCCGCAGGTGGGCGACAGTGTCGTTGCCGGCGATGCGTTCGGTGATGTGGAGTCCGTTAAGGCCGTTTCCGACCTCATCTGCCCCGTCAGCGGCACCGTCGTTGCCATCAACGAAGATCTGCTCGACTCTCCCGAAATGCTCAACTCCGATCCCTACGGTGCATGGATCATCAAGGTCAACGAAATCACCGCCACCGAAGAGCTGATCGACGCCGCCGCTTACGAGGCTTTCTGCGTCGAGGAGGGCTAAGATGGGCAGCTTTGTTCCCTCTACCAAGGAACAGCGCCGCGAAATGCTTGAGGCCGTCGGCCTGAAGGACTTCAAAGAGCTGTACCGCGACGTGCCGCAGGACATGATCCTCGACCGGCTCGAGATTCCCGAGGGAATGAGCGAGCTGGAGGTGCGCCGCGCGGTCAGCGCCATGGCTGCAAAGAACAAGGTTTTCCCGACGGTTCTTCGCGGCGCGGGTGCATATGACCACTACATCCCCTCCATCGTGAAATACATCCCCGCAAAAGAGGAATTCCTCACCGCCTACACGCCCTATCAGGCCGAAATGAGCCAAGGCGTGTTGCAGTCCATCTTCGAGTATCAGACGATGATCTGCGAGCTGACGGGCATGGACGTTTCCAACGCCTCCGTCTACGACGGCGCGACCGCCGCCGCCGAGGCCGCGGCCATGTTCCGCGACCGCAAGCGCACCGTCACGCTCATCTCCGCTTCGACGCATCCGGACGTGATTGCCACCGTGCGCACCTACTGCTACGGCAGCAATTCCGAGCTCAAGCTCATCCCCGTCAAGGACGGCAAGACCGACCTCGACGCGCTCAAAGCGCTGCTTACCGACGAGGTTGCCTCCGTTTATGTGCAGCAGCCGAACTTCTACGGCCTGTTTGAAGAGGCCGAGGAGATTGGCAAGCTCGCGCACGAAAAGGGCGCTATGTTCGTCATGGGCTGCAACCCCATCGCCCTTGCCATCATGAAAACGCCCGCAGAATGCGGCGCGGATCTGGCCGTGGGCGAAGGCCAGCCGCTCGGTATGCCCCTGAGCTACGGCGGCCCGTACCTCGGCTTCATGGCCAGCACCCAGAAGCAGATGCGCAAGCTGCCCGGCCGTATCGTCGGCGAGACGGTCGATGCCAAGGGCGAGCGCGCCTATGTTCTGTCGCTTCAGGCGCGTGAGCAGCACATCCGCCGCGAAAAGGCGAGCAGCAACATCTGCTCGAACGAGGCTTTGTGCGCGCTGATCGCCGGACTCTACATGGCCACGATGGGCCCCGAGGGAATGCGCGAAGTCGCCCGCCAGTCGATGGCCAAGGCGCACTATCTGGCAAACGAGCTTTGCAAGATTGACGGCGTTTCCATGAAATACGAGGGCGAATTCTTCCATGAGTTCGTTACCGTTCTTCCCAATGCCGAAAAGGTGCTCGCCGCGCTGGAAGAGGCCGGCATTCTCGGCGGTCTGCCCGTAGACGGCGGCGTATTGTGGTGCGCCACCGAAAAGGTCAGCAAGACCGAGCTTGACCGCGCCGTTGCAATCGTGAAGGAGGTGTGCGCGAAATGAAGCTGATTTTTGAACAGAGCGTTGCCGGTCGCCACAGTGACCTCTTGCCCGCCTGCGACGTCGCGCCCGTAGAGCTTCCCGAGTCGCTGCGCCGCGAAAAGGCGCTGCGTCTGCCGGAGATGGCCGAAATCGACGTTTCCCGCCACTACACCGCGCTCAACCAGCGCGTTCACGGCGTGAACTGCGGCTTCTACCCGCTCGGCTCCTGCACGATGAAGTATAACCCCCGCATCGACGAGGAAATGGCCGCGCTGGAGGGCTTCACCGCCGTCCACCCGTTGGCTCCCGCCTATGCAACCGAGGGCTGCCGCGAAGTGCTCGATACCGCCGGAAAGTATCTTTGCGAGATTTTCGGCATGGATGCGTGCACCTTCCAGCCCGCCGCCGGCGCGCACGGTGAGTTTACCGGCGTGATGCTCATCAAGCAGTATCACGAATCGCGCGGCGAAGGCCAAAAGCGCACGAAGATTATCGTGCCCGACTCCGCCCACGGAACCAACCCCGCCACCGCCAATATGTGCGGCTACGAGGTCGTGAACATCGCCTCCGCGCCGAACGGCTGCGTCGATCTCGACGCGCTCAAGGCAGTGCTCGGCGAAGACACTGCGGGCCTCATGCTCACCAACCCCAACACCGTCGGCATTTTCGACGAAAACATCCTCGAAATCACCCGCCTTGTCCACGAGGCCGGCGGCCTGTGCTACTACGACGGCGCAAACCTCAACGCGGTTATGGGCGTCGTTCGCCCGGGCGACATGGGCTTCGACTGCATCCACTCCAACCTGCACAAGACCTTCGCCACCC
>CAZGOO010000042.1:0-6575 GCA_964527505.1 uncultured Oscillospiraceae bacterium
TTACCAATATGCGCGCCTCCGGCTCGGACGAAGCGCTGCGCCTGACCACGCCGCGCGTGTTCTCTCTGGAGCAGTGTCTGGAATTTTTGGCCGATGACGAGCTGCTCGAAGTGACGCCCAGAACGCTTCGCATCCGCAAGCGCGAGCTTGACCACTCCGCAAGAATGCGCCAGCTCATGAAGTCCCGCGGCAATTGAGGAAACGGCCATGAACAAAACGCAGAAACTTGTCTGGCTTGTGCTGCTTCTGGCGCTGACGGTGGGCATCGTGAGCTGTGCGGCAGACCGCGCGCCCACGACCACGGAGCCTCCGACCACCACCGAGCCTTCCGAATCGCAGACGCAGGAGCCCACAAGCGAGCCTACCGACGAGCCGACGGACGCGCCCACCGAATCGACCACCGAAGAACCGACCGAGGAGACAACCGAGGAGCCGACCGAGCCCATTGTCGGCCCGCCCGTCGAAGCGGGCAAGCCCTATTTCATCAAGGTCAATAACCTGTGCAACACCGTCACCGTCTACACCGAGGGCGACGACGGCTGCTACACGAAGCCCTACATGGCCATGGTCTGCTCCACGGGCACGGCCACGCCGCAGGAAGGCACCTTCACGCTCAAATACAAGTGGAAAGGGCTGGGGCTTTTCGGCAATGTCTATGGCTACTATGTCACGCAGATTACGGGCAACATCCTCTTCCATTCCGTGCCCTACACCGCGCCCGTGCGCAACGAAAGCGGCACGATCGTCGGCGTAGACCAGTCCACGCTGGAATATTGGGAGTTTGACAAGCTCGGAACCGCCGCTTCCATGGGCTGCATCCGCTTGCAGGTAATTGACGCGAAGTGGATTTACGACCACAGCAGCGAAATTGCCGGCGTGGAATTTTACAGCTCGGATGATCCCGGCCCGCTCGGCAAGCCCGAAGCGCCGAAGATCTCCGATAACGAAGAATGCCGCGGCTGGGACCCCACCGACCCCGACCCGAACAACCCTTGGAACAACTGAGAAACAAAGAGCGACACGGCGAAAAACCGTGTCGCTTTTTTATGCGTTGCAATTGTCCGTGCGCAGGCGGTAGCGCCGGACGGGGATGTCGCCGTCGAGCACCTCACATTCCAACTGCCCGCCGAGGCGCTCAATCAGGCGCGCCGAGGCGAGATTTTTTGACTCGCAGCACAAAAGCAGCTCCGCAAGGCCGAGGCGGGCGCACTCCCGCACGGCAAGGCGCACCATCTGCGTGCCGACGCCGCAGCCGCGCAGACCCGGGCGCACAGCGCCGCCGATGTTGCCGTAGCTGTAAGCGAAAATGCCCGAAAGCGGATGGCGCAGAAAGACCGCGCCGACGAAGCGCCCCGTGTCCGTATCGAGGCCGAAGAGGCTGCGGCAGGGCACGCTCTGCTCGCCCACGCGCGAAACGCGCAGCGCTTCTTCGCATTGGGCAAAGTCCGCACCGACGCAGCGCGCCAGAATTTCCGGCAGACTTTTTTCGTCGAGCGCGCGCCAAGATTCGAGCATCTCGCGCAAAAGCGCAAAGTTCTCGGGGCACAGTTCGACCAGCTCCGTCATAAAAACGCCTCCCGAATCGGTGAAATCAAACCATATTATTATAGCACACGCGCAAACGATTCGCAAGAGCGCCGAAGCGCTTCATTCGGGAGGATTTTTTTACATTTTTTGTTGCAAAGCGCGCCCCGATTCTGATATAATGAGTTCGGCGTGTACCTCACGCCCGAGTAAGGAGGAAACCGTATGACCATAGAAAAAAATGCCCGCGAACAGGAGCTCACGCTGCGCCTGAGCGGCAGACTCGATACCGTCACCGCGCCGCAGTTGGAAGCGGAGCTTCAGTCAGGGCTCGGCGGCGTCACAAAGCTCATTTTGCAGATCGATTCGCTGGAATATCTCTCTTCCGCGGGGCTGCGCGTGCTGCTCGCGGCGCAAAAAGCGATGAATCGGCAGGGGGAGATGATCGTTCGCGGCGCGAACGAGACGGTTCGCGAGATTTTTGACATTACCGGCTTTGCCGATATTCTCACGCTGGAATGACCGGAGAATCCGCGCAGATAGGAGCTGCCGCCTTGCAAAATCCGAATCTTTACGCCACGCAGGAGGAATTTGACCGCCTCGCCGTGCAAAATGACTTTCTCGCGCGTTTTGAAGCGCCCGTGCTGGAGCGGCTGCTTCGCGGAAAAACGGCGCTGCGCGTGCTCGATGTCGGCTGCAACGACGGCGCAAAGACCGTCGCCCGCTTCGCGCTTGACAAGGTAGCCTGCGCCGTCGGCATCGATTCGTGTGCAGAGAGCATCGCCCGCGCGCGGGCGCTTCACGGCGGGGGAAAATTTCACTTCGAGGTGCTCGACGCGGAAAGCGACGCATCGCAGGATGCGCTCGCGGCGCTCGCCAAAGACGGAGCGTTTGACCTGATCTGCCTTTCGTGCGTTTTGATGCACCTACGCGCGCCGGAGCGGCTTTTGCGCAGGCTGCGGCCTCTGCTCAAAGAGGGCGGGAGCCTTTTTATCGTGGAGGCCAACGACGACCTTGCGGCGCTGCGCCCCGACCCGCAGGAGCTGCTTCCGCAATTTCTCTCGATGGTCGCGTGCGATCCCTACGCGGGCGAGCGAAACCTCGGCGCGCGGCTGCCGGAGATGCTCGAGCGCTGCGGCTATGAGGAAATCTGCCTCGAATGCGACGGCATTCGCGTCACGAAAGATGATGCCGCGCTGCGCGAGGGCGCATTCGGCGCGTATTTTTCCTATTTTCCGACGGATGTGCGCCTGCTTTGCGCCGAATCGCCGCAAAATGCACAATACCGCCGCTTTGCGGCATGGACGCGTGAAAATTTCTCCGCGCTTCGCACGCTTGTGCTGCGCGCGGATACGGACTTGACGGTGGGCGTGCGCATTTTCACCTGTACGCGCGCGTGCCGCTTTTCGGAGGGGGAGGAGCCATGAAGCTCAGACTTTTGCCCAAATTTATCCTGTCGCTCGGCGCGGTCGCGCTGGTTCTGACCGTGGCCGTGTCCCTGTTCAGCTACCAAACGACGCGCAGCTATTTGCAGGAGCTCTACGCCGAGCGCGTTATGACCAATGTCAAGGCCGTGGCCGCGATGCTCCCGGCGGACGACGTGCGCGCGGTGCTGGCCGAGGGCGGCGAGCAGAGCGCGCAGTATGCCGAGCTTTCGGAGCTTTTTTGCAGATTAAAGCGCGACGGAGAGGCTTCGTTCGTGTCGCTTGTCGTGCCGGATGAGGACAGCGTCTGCTTCTACATCGACGCCTTCGTTGAGGAAATGGGCGACGACCCCGACGCGCGCATCGCCTACGGCACCGACATCCTCTACACCGACGCCGCCAATCCCGACGACCCCGCCGATTTGGAAAACTACCTCACCGCGTGGCAGCTTTTCTCTCAGAGCCGAAACCCCGACGCGCCGCTCATCACCGACAACGACTACGGCTATAACTACACCGGTCTGGCGTTCGTGTTCGACGAAACGGGCACGGCCATCGCCGAGGTGCAGTATATTCTCGATATGCGCGGCGTGCGCGCCTACCTCAATTCTTTTCTGGTGCAAATGCTGCTCATTTCCTTTGCGATCATCGGCGTTACCATCGTGGCCTATGTGTTTTTCGTGCGCAAGACCGTCACGGAGCCCGTCGGCCGCCTTGCCGAGTTTACCCGCGAAATTACCGACTCCGGCGAATTTGAAAACCGCAGCATCCGCATCCGAACGGGCGATGAGATCGAGTCTCTGAGCGAGTCGTTCAACTTCATGCTCGCGCAGCTCGAAATTCACATCGCCAACCTCTCGAAAATCAACGCGGAAAAAGAGCGCATCAGCGCCGAGCTCGACATCGCCCGCCACATACAGGCGTCCATGCTGCCGTGCATTTTCCCCGCGTTTCCCGAGCGGGAGGATTTCGACATCCACGCCTGCATGACCCCCGCGAAAGAAGTCGGCGGCGATTTTTACGACTTCTTTATGGTCGATGAGCGCCACCTTGCCGTGGTCATGGCCGATGTTTCCGGCAAAGGCGTGCCGGCGGCCCTGTTCATGGTCATCGGAAAGACGCTCATCAAAGACCACACCACCCCCGGCACCGACCTCGGAGAAGTGTTTTCCACGGTCAATGACCTTCTGTGCGAGTCGAACAGCGAGGGACTTTTCATCACCGCCTTTGAGGGCGTGCTCGATCTGCAAAGCGGCGAACTGCGCTATGTCAACGCGGGGCACGAGCTGCCTTTCGTGTGCCACGCGGGCGGCGAATTTGAAGCCGTGCGCATTCGCCCCGGCTTCGTGCTCGCGGGAATGGAAAATATGCGCTACCGCAGCGGCGTGATGACGCTCCGTCCGGGCGACAAACTCTTCCAGTACACCGACGGCGTGACCGAAGCGACCGACGCGCAGAACCGCCTTTACGGGATGCAGCGCCTCGGCGCGGCGCTCAACGCCGCCAAAAACGCGCCGCCCGCCGAAATTTTGGAGGCGGTCAAGCGCGACATCGACGAATTTACGGGCGACGCGCCGCAGTTTGACGACATCACGATGCTCTGCCTTGCCTACAAGGGGCAGGCGGAAGAAAAGGAGGGAAAACGGCCATGACGCAGCGGACGGTGGAAGCGAAACTCGAAGCGCTCGAGACGCTCCTTGCGCTCACGCGCGACGAGCTCGAGGCGGCGGCTTGCCCGCAGCGCGAGAAAAACCAGATCCTCATTGCGGTCGATGAGCTGTTTTCCAACATCGCCCGCTATGCTTACGGCCCGCAGGGCGGAAATGTGCAGTTTTCCGTGCAGGCGCGCCCCGGCGCGGCGGAACTCTGCTTTGCCGACGAGGGCGTGCCCTATGACCCCCTGCAAACCGACGCGCCCGACCTTGCGCTCTCGGCGCAGGAGCGGCAGGTCGGCGGGCTGGGCATCTTTATGGTGCGCAAGCTCATGGACGAAATGACCTACGAATACCGCGACGGCAGGAATCTGCTGCGCATCCGAAAAAACTGGCAGACGCCGTAACATACAAAAATCCGACCCGCACGGACGGGTCGGATTTTTTGCGCGCAGCGAATTATTTCAGGCGCTCAAAGTACCACAGAGCGAGCAGATCGACCACTTCGCCATAGGACTGCACGCCGCTTTTCACGCTGAAGCTCTGCAAATAGCCGTTGTAAACCGACTGCTGCACCTTGACGGCGGTGTCGTTTTGCACCTTTTTGTAGTGCGCGGAGGCGGCGGAGAGGTCGGCGCGCAGAAGCGTACCGACACCCTGCGAAACCTCGGCGGCCGCCTGCGGGTCAACACGGGAAAGGGCGTTGATGCAGTAGATATAGGCCGAGTAATAGCCCGAGTAGAGGAAATCCGCGCGGCCGTTTTCCATGCACGCGAGAAATGCGGCGAAATTTGCCTCATTTTCGCGGGCAAAGGCCATGCGATGGCCGATTTCGTGGCACATGGTAAAAGGCAGCGACGCGTCAAAGCAGGTGGAGCACACGCCGCTTTCGCCCGTGAAGGCGAGGAAGATGCCGGCCGTGCCCGTCGCGCCGAGGAGCTTGCTTGAAAGCAGATGCTTTACGCGCACGGTCGAGCCGTCAAAAACTTCCGACTGTCGGGCAAGCGCCTTGTAGCCGTCTCCGGCGGCGTAGGCGAGTTCGTCAAAATCCGCCGCCTGCATGACGCCCTCTTCGTCGCGCGCAACAAGCGCCGCTGCTTCATTTGCGCGGTCGCGGAAATATTCGGTCGCTTCGCGAAGCTCCTCGGCGGTATACTGCTTGTCGGGCAGCTCCAGCCGCTCGCGCATGGACGGGGCGAAGTAGTTCAAGCCCCAAACGCTCACAAAGAAGAATGCGGCAATCATCGCCCCGAGCAAAACGCCCGAAAGCCAGCGCACGAAGCGTCTGCGCACGAGCGCAAGGACGAAGGACACGAGAAACCAGACGATGAGCCCCGCCAGCAAAATCTCCCACACGGCAAAGGGAACGGGCGAGGTGATGCCCGCAAGAACGGAAATGAGCCTGCGGGAAATCTGCGGATAGACCTCGAAAAACGCGGCGTTGCACAATTTTGCCACGAGCACGAGCAGAACCGTCAGCATCGCCAGCGCGGCGGAGGAAAAGAGTCTGCGGAAGGTAATTTTCATAAAAACCCCTTTTGTTACACAAGTGCGGAGAAAAGGGCGAGCCCTTTCTCCAAAACGGCTTCATCAAAGTTGAACTGCGGGCTGTGCAGAGGCGCGCCGCCGCCCGTCCCGAGCAGGAAATACACGCCCGGCGCGCGCTTCTGATATTCCGAAAAATCGTCCGTCGTGAAGCTCGGGCCGACCTCTCCAACGGGGTAAAGCGCGCGCGCTTCGCGCAAAAGCGCGGCGTCGTTCGTCACGGGCGGGTAGCCGGCGCTGAAATGCAGGCGGGTTTGGCAGCCGGTTTTTGCGTCCGTTTCTGCGGCAAGGGCGAAAAGCGACTGCCTGAGTGCGTCGAAGAGCGCGTCGTCGAGGCAGCGCAAAGAGCCCTCCAAAAGCGAGTGGTCGCTCAGCGCGTTTCGCACCGTGCCGCTTTGCAGCCTGCCGAAGCGCAAAACGCAGGGCTTGT
>CAZGOO010000043.1:0-6534 GCA_964527505.1 uncultured Oscillospiraceae bacterium
CGCACTTGTGCTCGGTGTAGCCATAGCCCTCGCAGGTCGGGTCGATGACCGTCTCGGTCATTTCGTGCTCGAGCTTGGGGATGGGCATGGTGTAGCTCTTGTTGCAGCCCTCGTGCTTGCAGGTGAAGGTCATTTCGCCCTCTTCGGTGCAAGTCGGCTCCTTGGTCACGGTCTGCTCGTAGTCATGGCGCAGCGCGGGCGTGACGTAGTCGATGTAGGTGTAGCCGCAGTCCTCGCACTCGAAAATCAGATAGCCCATGAACTCACAGGTCGGCTCGACAAGGATGTACTTGTAGTTGTGCTCGGTTCTTTCGATGCTTTCGCCCTTGGTCACATGGCCGCACTTGTGGCAGTAGAGGTCGCCCGTGTAGCCCTCGGAGCAGCAGGTCGGCTCGCGATAGCCGATCAGATCGCCCTCGCAGACGTGCTCTTCGTTGACGATGAGGCCGTTAAAGACGTTCGTGGTGGTGTAGTACACGCCGATGTTCGCGTCGCCCATGTAGCCGATGCGCACAAGCTCGCCCGTGGTCAGGTCGTAGCGGTAGAGCTCATAGCAGGAAGCGAGCTTCGCGAAGCTGACATAGATGGCGTCGTAGTCGCGGTCGTAGGCCATGGCCATCAGGTTGCCGCGCTTGGAAGCGCTCGTGCCGAGGTTGGCAAAGCTGACAAGCTCGGTGCACTTGCCGGTCTTGAGGTCAAGCTCGGAAATGCAGTTACTCAGGTTGGACAGAACATAGATCGTGCCCTTTGCATCGACCGAGAGCATCATCACGCCCTGATCGATCTTATCGCCCTCGCGGACGATGTCCGTGAGCTTGGTGAGCTTGCCGGTTCTCAGATCGGCCTCGTAGATTTCGCTCGAGCCCTTGGTGGCGTTGGAAATGTAGCCGTTGGAGTTGATGGTGACCCACTCGATGGCAAGCACCAGCATTCTTTCGTTCTTCGCGTCCCAAGCCATGTCGCGAATCTGGAGGGAGTAGCTGTAATCGCCCTCGTCCGGGGTAAGCTCCACGCCGTGGTAGCCGATGACGGTACGCTTGTAGTCCTCGGTGGCGCAGGTGCGGAAGAGGTTGCCCTCGTCGTCGTAGCCGTAAATCACGCCGTCGATGATTTCCATCGCGGAGACGCCGACCTTTTCGCCCATGGTCAGGGCATTGGTCTGCATCGGGTTCGTGCGGGAGACGGAGACGAAGCCCATGGCCGTGCGGTCGTAGGAGATGAGGTAGTCCTCCTCGCCGTAGACCAGAACGGTGCATTCGCGCTCAATAACGACGCCGTCGTAGCTGACGCGGACGGTCACGCTTGTCTTGCCCGCGGCAAGCGCGTGGATGCAGCCGTCTTCGTCCACGCTTGCAATCGTTTCGTCTTCGGAAGTCCAAGTGATTTCGGCCTTGCCGAGCATATTATAGGGCATTGCGAAGAGGTCAAGGAAGGCGGTTTCGCCCGCGCTCAATTCGAGCGTCTCGCTGCCGAGCAACACTTCGCCCAGCTTGTCCTGAACTTCGGGATAGTCCTTGCCGAGGCAGAGCATCGCGCTCATCTGCGCGCCGGCGGAGCCGATCATGCCCAGCTTGCAAAGGCTTTCGTCGGACAGGTCGATGAGATACAGACCCGTTTCGAGGTTGGACTCGGAGGAGAGCTGATAAACGGCGTTCCAGTAGAGGTAGTCGTTATCAAAGTCGTAGGTCATCGGCGCGATCATGTTGCTCTTCACGCCGGTGTCGAGCACGAAGTCGAGCGTCTCTTCTTCGCGGTTGAGTCTCCACAAAGAGGCCGTCTCGAGGCCCTCGGTGCCGCTTGCGCAGAGGGTGTAGAGCGTGCCCTCGCGCGTGGCGACAAGGCCCGTCATCATGTAATCTGTCTCAAGGCAGGTGATGAGGCGGCCGCTTGCAAGGTCTACATAGTAGAGGTTGCTCGAAGCGCTTCCGCTCGGGGTCGCGACGGCGTACATCGTGCCCGTGGCGTAGTCAAAGGCCATGTCGTAGACCGCGGTGGTAAATTCCTTGCCGAGGTCGATGACCTTGGTGATCTGCCAGTCGCTCGGGTCGATGGTCAGGAAGCACCAAGTTGCGGAGGTGTTGTCGATTTCGTAGCCGTAGGCGTAGATTACGTTCTCGGAGGCAACGTAGTCGCCCGCGTAGAGCAGGAAGTATCTGCCCTCAATATCGGCAACGTAGCTGAGCATATCGTAGGACGAGGGGTTCGTCACATCGAGCTTGAGCATCTGGCTGCTCGAGCCGTCGTAAGCGTCGTAGAGGAGGTAGCCGACGAGGTTGTCGGTGCGGTTCTTGACGCTGACGGTGAAGGAGAACTCATAGGTATATTCGTCGTCGAAGTCGGGGTCATAATCGACCAGCGTGCCGGTAACGGTCGTCGTGCCGACGCCGACGGCGACGAGCTTGCCGTCTACGACTTTGACGATGCTCTCATCTTCGGAAACATAGGTCACGTCGCGGTTCGTCGCGTTGAGCGGGCGAATCGTGAGCGTCGGCTGCTTCACGGTGCCGAGAAGCATCGATAGATCGTCTGCCGCGACATAGTCAACGGGAACAAATTCCAGCGGGTAAATCTCCTCCGGCAGAACGAAGGTGCCGAGGTACTGGAACTCCGTCAGGCCGTTCGGCGCGCCGAGGTCAACGAGGTAAGGCATTTCGCCGTTGTAGAGGTCGATCCAGTAGACCGTGCCCTGATCGGGGCAGCTCCAGAGGATGACGTCGTTGTTGTGGTCATAGCACATCGACTGCTGGTAGGCCAGAGAGATCTGCGTTTCGAGGATGGGCTCGGCGTAGATGTAGAGAAGCTCCGCTTCGTCGTCATCAAATTCGCCGATGGGGGCGATGCCGCCGTTGGGGTCGTCCGTGACCATCATCATGAAGAGGACTCCGTCGGTGTTGATGGCAAAGAGGTTGCCGTACATATCGGCGGCGAGAGTGAGGTAAACGTCGTAAGCCAGCGCGTATTCGACCAGCGCGCCGGTGGCCATATCGACAAGGTACAAGGTGGTCGTCCATGCGCCCGCGTCGTAAACAAGGGCGTACAGATAGCCTCTGGCGTAGTCATAGGCCATATCGGCAACGAGCTTGCCCGTTGCTTCGCCGAGGGTCGTCAGGCTGCCGGAGTTCGGGTCGTAGCGGTAGCACTGGCCGGCAACGTCGAAGCCGTAGTAGCAGCCGTCGTGGCCGTTGTAGTCGCCCGCGACCAGCTCCACATCGAACGCGCCGAGGTTCTTCGCGTTCATGTCCTCCAGATCGAGGCCGATCCAGTTCATGGCGGTCGAGTCGTTCGAGTAGAGGTTGTAGCCGTACATCGTGCCGTGAACGTCCACGACCTGCACGGTGCAGCTCACCGAAACGTCGCCGCAGGAGACGGTGATTTCGGCCATACCGGCGGAAACGGCGGTCACTTTGCCGTTATTGACCGTCGCCACATAGGGCGCGTCGCTTTCCCAGACAAGTTCGTCGCCCGCTTTTGCGTTCCAAGGAAGCGCGGAGGCGGTGAGCGTCTCGCTTGCGCCCGGGCGCAGAATAAGCTCGGTCTTGCTCAGGGCGATGCCCGTCACTTCGTCGGATTCGGGCAGGGTGTAGTTTCCGCTCTCGAGGGTCAGAAGACCCACATATTCCTGCTGATAGGAATAGGGCTTAAAGGTGTAGCTCCAGTCGGTGGGGTCAATAACGAAGAAGCCGTAGGAAGTGCCGTCGGCTCTGTAATACGCCCAGTAGAGCTTGCCGTCGGCGGCGCTGTAAGTCATCGACTGCGAGTAGCCTGCGGAATTGGCCTTGCCGGTGTCGTCGAGGAAGGTGATCTTCTCGCCGTCGGCATTCGTGACCTGCTCGAGCTCGTAGCTCTCGAGGTTCACTTCAAAGATGCCGGAGTAATATTTCTTGACCGCGTAGAGCTTATCGCCCACGAAGGTCATCGCCCACGGCATATCATATTCCGAGTCGTATTCGGCAAGCTCGGTCAGTTCGCCCGTGAGCAGATCGACGGTGTAGAGCACATAATAGGTGTCCTCATACTCGTCGGTGGTCTTGGTGGTCAGATACATCGTGCCGGTCGTGGCGTCGAAGGCCATATCCAGCGCGTGTACGCCCAGATTGCAGATCCATTCGCGGTTCCACAGACCCGGCTGCATCCGCACGAAGTTGTTGCCCGCATCGACTGCGAACACATACCCGCCCGCATACTCCGCGGCATTGAGCGCGTAGTACTCATACGCGTCGCTGCGCTGCTCGGTGTAGAGGCCGGAGGTCTTGTCGAGCGTGCCCCAGCCGTACATCAGGTCGTAGCCCTGATAGTAAGCGACATACAGGTCGTAAACGCGGAACGCATACAGGCCGTCTTCGTCCACTTCGGGGTTGTTCGTGCCGGACTGCGACCATTCCACATTGAAATAGGCTTCGTTGCAGCCGTAGTCGCACAGAGCGACGGTGAAGCGGTCGCCAAGGCCCGTGATGTCAACATCGATGGAATAGGTTCCGTCGTCGTTTTGGGTCATGTCACGGTCGGAATACTTCGCGTAGGTCACGGAGCCCGAGCGGTTCATGAGCGCCACGCACGCGGGGTTCGCGTCACGCACCGTCAGGGTCATGTAGTTGCGGCCGTCTTTCGTATATTCGACGGGCGCGCCGACAAGCTCGGGCGCGACGGTGTCGATGGTGATGGGGATTTCGAGCATCACATCGTCCGCTTCTTCGGTCAGTTCGCCGTGGGAGTCGTCGTCATAGGCCAGAATCGCGGAGATGGTCAAAGTGAGCTTCGTTCCGTCGGGCAGGGGGTTGCCGTATTTGTCGGTGAAGTCGTAGAGGTTGTCATACGACCAGCTATAGACGAAGGGAACCGTCCCGCCGTAGTTGGAGTTGTACATGGTCTTGGAAATGTAGTCGAGGATTTCGTTGCTGAGCACATTTCCGTTCTCGTCGCGGTAGGTCAGGCGCAGCCACTTGACATTTCTGAGCATCGACAGATAGTAATCCGAGATGTTGTCCAGAACGCCGTCGCCGTTCGGAGAGATGACATTGTGCGCGGGGTCGTATTCGATGTTGCCGTTTTCGTCGATCGGCATATCGGCATAGGGGTTAAAGCCGAGCACCCAGTCGGTCGAGCCGCTGCCGAGGCTGACGAAGAGGGAGTGGTAATACTGCACGGCCTCGATGCCGTTCGTCTCGTAGCCCCAGAAGCCGTTGTCCCACCAGTAGCCGGTGTCGAAGATGGGAGACTCCTGCCAGTCTTTGTAGAAGCCGAGGTACGGCATACTCAAAGTGACGTCGTTTTCATCGGTCGGCGTGAGATAGACAAAGCCTTCGACGTAGTTCCCGCAGGGGAAGTACTTTTCGATCCAGTCTTTGTCCGCGTTGCTGAGCTCAATGGTCACGGTGATGTCCGCCGTGGAGTTTGCGGCGACGGTCACGGTGTCCTTCGAGAAGCGAACGACGCTCTCATCGAGCTTGTGCTCCTGCCCCGCGATGAAATATTCGCCGGGGAAGTTGTCGTCCGTCACATAGTCCTCGCACAGAAGGCTTGCCGAGAGGCGGTAGGTCTTTTCCGTATTGGAGAGGTTATGAACGGTGAATGTGAAGGTAAATTTGCCCTCGGCGTTGTCGCCCAGCTCCGCCTTGGCACGGGTCGAGCCCGGGACGGAGAGGTAGGCATTGGCCGTGATGGCATTCAGGCCGTTGACAAGGCCCGCGCCCTGCTGACGGGGCGACGCCTCAAGGCCCGTATTGTTGTCGATGACGGGCACGGCGGTGCTCATAAGCAGAGCGTTGACGATGGCGCGGATCTCCGCGTCGGTCGCGTCAACATAGGTTTCTTTGAGGTATTGCAGCACCACCGCCGTCACGCCCGCGACCTGCGGGGTGGCCATGGAGGTACCGGACATGATGCCGTAGTTACCGCCATCCAAGCTGGAGTAGACGTTGCCGCCGACACCGGTCAGTTCCGGCAGAAGCCGCAGCTCGGGCGCGACGCCCCAGCCGGAGAAGCTGCTCATCTGGCCGCCGTAGATATCCTTACGGGGAGCGAGGTCGGACTTCGGCTGCATGGTCTTTTCCTGCGCGTCGGCCATGGCCTGACCGGCTTCGAGGGAGATGAGCACTGCGGGAATTTCGGGATAGTAGGTATCGCCCGTAAATTCGTCGGTATACGTCATCGTCATGCCGAAGTCGAAGATGTACTCATCCACGTTGTCCCAGATGAGCACGGCCGCAGCGCCCGCGTCCTGCGCGTTGAGCGCCTTTTCGGCAAAGGAGAGCGTGCCGCGCGGAATGACGACGACCTTGCCCTCGACAAGGCTGTTGTAGTCCTCGTCGTAGAACTCGTCGTAGTCGCCCACGCCGTCAAGGATGACATATTCCAGATTCTTGCCCGCAAGAATCTCAAGGCTCCAGTCCACCTGTCCGTAGAGGTATTCCACGGGCTGCATATAGTGGATGGGCGTGCCGTCGGCGAGCGTGAAGTAGGCGCTGTAAACCGTGGCGTTGTTCACGCTGGCGATGGACATGGAGTTGGTGTAGGTAGACGGCGCGGCAACGGTCG